>JAGPCN010000030.1 GCA_018058035.1 Fuscovulum sp. | reverse complement strand
GCGGCAGGTCGGGAAGGGCCACGTCGTCATCGACGATCACCATCGCGACCTTCAGGCCGAAGGCCCGCGCCCGTTCGGCCGCAAGGCCGAAGTTCAGCCGGTCGCCGGTGTAGTTCTTGACGATCAGCAGGCAGCCCGCCTTGCCGGTGACGGCCAGGATGCCCGCCAGCACCGCATCGACGGAAGGCGAGGCAAAGACATCGCCGCAGACCGCCGCCGTCAGCATC
Source organism: Fuscovulum sp. (assembly GCA_018058035.1). Classification (GTDB taxonomy): domain Bacteria; phylum Pseudomonadota; class Alphaproteobacteria; order Rhodobacterales; family Rhodobacteraceae; genus Pseudogemmobacter. The sequence goes on along the minus strand of JAGPCN010000030.1, from coordinate 21,007 downwards.
CCCTGGCCTACGAAACCGGCGTGGCTGGGTTCGTGCCCCGAGCCGCCGCCCGATACCAGCGCCACGCGCGAACGGTCCCAATCCGTGCGGACGACCACCTTGATGTGGGGGTATCCATCCAGCCGCGCCAGCCGCCCGCCGCTGGTGCGCAAGAGGCCGTCAATGGCCTCGGTCACCAGGGTTTCCTTGGCGTTCATGAACTGTTTCATGGGGTTGCTCCCTGGATGCGGTTGCCGGAGGCGTCGAACCACAAGGGGGTTCGGGGGTGGATCAGAAGCGTTTCGCCGGTCGTCAGGCGGCTGTGCGGGTCGGCCAGGGTGACGATGTCATGCGGGCCAAGCGTCAGGTGCAGGCGGGTCTGGTCGCCCAGATGCTCCAGCCGCTTGACGGTGGCGGGCTGGCCTTCGCCGGTGCCGATGTGTTCGGGGCGCAGGCCCATCTGCGCCGCCCCCGCAGGCGCTCCGGCGCCGAAGGCATCGGCGGGCAGAAGGGCGATGCGTGGCTGGCCCAGCCGGGTGGCGACATAGGTGCTGACCGGGTCTTCGTAGATCTGCCGCGGGGTGCCGAACTGCACCAGGCGGCCATGGTCCAGCACGCCGACATGGGTGGCCATCGTCATCGCCTCGATCTGGTCGTGGGTGACGTAAAGGAACGTCGCGCCCAGGTCGGCGTGGATGCGCTTGAGCTCGACCCGCAGGTCGGCGCGCAGCTTGGCGTCGAGGGAGGAGAGCGGTTCGTCCATCAGATAGATGCGCGGGTTGCGGACCAGCGCGCGGCCGATGGAGACGCGCTGCATCTCGCCGCCTGACAGGGCGGTGGCCTTGTTGTCCAGCTTGTGAGGGATTCGCAGCGCCTCGGCAACCTCTTGAACGCGCTTTGCAATCTGGTCTTCGGGCATCGCGATGATGGGGGATCGCAGCGGGAAGGCCAGGTTGTCGCGGACGGTCAGGTGGGGGTAAAGCGAGTATTGCTGGAATACCATCGCCACGTCGCGCATGGCCGGCGTATCGTTCAGGACCGAGGCGCCGCCGATGCGGATGTCGCCGGTGTCGGGCCGGTCCAGCCCCGCGATCAGCCGCAGCGTCGTGGTCTTGCCCGCGCCGGTGGGGCCCAAAAGGACGACGAAGGCGCCGTCGGGGATGGTCATGGTCACCGAAGCCAGCGCCGCAGTGGCGCCGAAGGCCTTGGAGACGTTGGATAATACGACCTCAGCCATGAAGCACCCCTGCGTTGGCGGCAGTGCGGAAGGCGCGGCCGGTTCCGTGATCGAAGAGGGCCAGCTTCGGTCCGGCGAAGGTCAGGCCGACGGTTTCGCCCATGCGGGCGGGCTGGTCCGAGGGGGCGCGCACCTTCAGCGTGCCGTGGGCGGCCTCGACGGTGATGATCTGCGTCGTTCCCAGATATTCGGTGGCCAGCACGCGGCCGCGATAGGGGGCGGAATCGGACAGCGCGACATGTTCGGGGCGCACGCCCAGCACCAGTTTGCGGCCCTCGGCTTCCTCCTGCAACTCGGGGAGGGAGACGTCGATGCCGCCCAGGGTGACGGTGGAAGACCCCCGCCGGAAGCCGCCCTCGAAATGCAGGAAGTTCATCGACGGGCTGCCGATGAAGTCGGCCACGAACAGGGTGGCGGGGTGGTCGTAGATTTCCTGCGGGGTGCCGAATTGTTCGACAACTCCATGATTCATCACCACAATCTTGTCACCCATCTGCATCGCCTCAAGCTGGTCATGGGTGACATAGACGGTGGTCGCGCCCATGCGGTCGTGCAGGGCGCGCAGTTCCTCGGCCATGATCTCGCGGAATTCGGCGTCCAGCGCGCCGAGGGGTTCGTCCATCATGAAGGCTTTGGGGCGCCGCACGATGGCGCGGCCCAGGGCGACGCGCTGGCGGTCGCCGCCGGAAAGGCCGCCGACCCCCTTGTCCAGCAGGTGTTCGATGCGCAGGATGCGCGCCACCTCGGCCACGCGGGAGGCCACCTCTGCCCGGGGAACCCCTTGTGAAACAAGGGGATAGGAGATATTTTTGCGCACGTTCATGTGCGGATACAGGGCGAACATCTGGAACACCATGGCGATGTCGCGCTGGCTGGCGGGGCGCATCGAGACGTCTTGCCCGTCGATCAGGATCTCGCCCGAGGTTGGCAGTTCAAGCCCGGCGATCATGCGCAAAGTGGTGGTCTTGCCGCAGCCCGAGGGGCCAAGCAGCATGAAGAATTCGCCATCGCCGATGGTAAAGGATGACCCCTTTACCGCGGTGAAATTTCCGAATTCCTTCCGCAGGTTGCGGATGACGATCTCGGCCACGGGCCTACTCCGGGAAGTGGCTGGTGACGATGAACATCACGGTGCCGACAAGGGTGACAAGGAAGGACCAGGTGAAGGCCCAGAGGAAGAATGGCTGCATCAGCATGACAACGCCAAGGGCGATCAGGATGGTGGCCAGCATTTCCCAGGGGCCACGGCGCAAGGTCAGAAGGCCAGAGAGGAACCGTGTCATTTGCGGACCGCTCCGAAGGTGATGCCCCGCAGCAGGTGCTTGCGCAGCAGGATGGTGAAGATCATCACCGGCAACAGGAAGATGGTGGCCCCCGCCGCCACCGCCGGCCAGTCCTGCCCGCCGACCCCGATGATGGTGGGGATGAAGGGCGGCGCGGTCTGCGCGGTGCCCGAGGTCAGCAGCACGGCAAAGGCGTATTCGTTCCAGGCGAAGATCAGGCAGAAGATGGCGGTAGAGGCGATGCCGGTGGCGGCCTGCGGCAGCACGACTTTGCGGAAGGCCTGAAAGCGGGTGTAACCGTCGATCAGCGCGGCCTCTTCATACTCGCGCGGGATTTCGTCGATGAAGCCTTTCAGCAGCCAGACGGCGAGGGAGATGTTGACCGCCGTATAGAGCAGGATCATGCCAAGGTGCGTGTCGCTGAGGCCGAGTTCGCGATACATCAGGTAGATCGGGATGGCGACGGCGATGGGGGGCATCATCCGGGTCGACAGGATGAAGAACAGAAGGTCATCCTTGAGCGGCACCTTGAAGCGGGAAAAGGCATAGGCCGCCAGCGTGCCGAGGAAGATGGAGAGCGCCGTCGACCCGAAGCCGATGATGACCGAATTCAGGAAGCGTTCGCCAAAGCGCGACTTTCCGGCGATGACCATGCCCTGGTCGCGGACGATCTGGTCATACCAGGTCTCGGCCGGGGGGAGGGCCTGAAATTCCTCTTGGGCGACGCGGGTGCGGGTGGTGAACAGGTTGACGTAGCCTTGCAAGGACGGCTCGAACAGCACCTTCGGCGGGTAGGAGATGCTGTCCGGCCCCGACTTGAAGCCGGTCGAGATGATCCAGACCAGAGGCAGCAGGGTGATGACCGTGTAGGCGACGACCACGATGCCCGCGACCCATTTCGACAGCTTCGACGGTTCGGTCACCGACCAGCTGGAGGACAGGTTGCTCATCTTTCCTTAACCTTGTTCAGGGCCTTGACGTAGATCGAGGCGAGGCCGAAGACCGTGACGAACAGGATGATCGCGTAGGCGCTGGAATAGCCGGTGCGCCATTTTTCAAAGGCTTCGCGCTTCAGGTCGATCGAGGTCAGTAGGGTTTCGTTGCCGGGGCCGCCGCCGGTCAAGAGGGCCACCATGTCGAACATCTTGAAATTCTCGATGCCCCGGAACAGGACGGCCAGCATCAGGAAGGGCAGCACCATCGGCACGGTGATCGTCCAGAACTGCCGCCATTTGGAGGCGCGGTCGATCTCGGCCGCCTCGTAGATGTAGTCGGGGATCGACCGCAGGCCCGCCAGGCAGATCAGCATCACGAAGGGCGTCCACATCCAGGTGTCGACGATGACGATGGACCAGGGCGCAAGTCCGCCGGGGCCGAGCATCGAGAAGGAGGAGGCGGGCGTGCCGGTGACCAGTTCGACGACGTAGTTGATGAGGCCGATCTGCGGTTGGTAAAGAAAGGTCCAGAAGTTGCCCACGACCGCCGGAGACAGCATCATCGGCAGCACGATCAGCGTGGTCAGCAGATCGTTGCCCTTGAATTTCCGGTTGATCAGCCAGGCCAGGGTAAAGCCGATGATGACCTGGAAGAAGATCGTCCAGATCAGGAAATGGGCCGTTGTCGTCATGTTGGCCCAGATGCCTTCGTCGGTCAGCACCCGTTCATAGTTGCGCAGGCCGACCCATTTCACCTCGGCGTTCGGCTTGTTGGCGGCGTAGTTGGTGAAGGAAAGCCGCACCGTCCAGATCAGCGGAAAGATGTTGATCGCCAGCAGCAGGAAGATGGTGGGGGCGACGAAGATCCAGGCGATGGCCCGGTCTGACAGGCCGCGCACCTTGCGCGACAGGGATGGCGGGGTGGCCCGCGCCAGTCGGTCGATGGGGGTCTGGGTCATGGCGGGGATCCTGCGGGGGGTGGGCGCGCCGGGGGTCCGGCGCGCGCCGAAGACGGATCAGAGCTTGCCTTCGTCCTCGAAGACCTCGGTCCAGTCGGCGATCAGGCCATCCAGCGCCTCTTGCGCGGTGCCCTGGTCGGCCACGATGAAGTTGTGCAGCCGTTCCTGCATCGCCAGCAGCAGCGAGGCATAGGCCGGCTCCTGCCAGAAGTCCTGGACGCCGCCCATCGCCTCGAGGAAGTCACCCGCGAAGGGCGCGCTGTCCTTGAAGCCGGGGTCGTTCAGCACCGCGTTGTGGCAGGAATAGCCGCCCATCGACCACCATTTCGCCTGAACGTCGGGCTGGGCGAACCATTTGATGTAGGCCAGCGCGCCGTCCATGTTGTCGGTGTTGGCCACCACGCTGATGCCCTGGCCGCCAAGGGTAGAGGCCGCGACGTTCTGCGCGGGGTTCACGAAGAAGTCGATCTTGTCGCCGCCGGTGTTGGGGTCGGCGTAAAGGCCGGGGAAGAAGGCGAACCAGTTCATCGCCATCGCCACCTGGCCGGATTTGAACGCGTCCAGCGACTGTTCCATATAGGCGTTGTCATAGCCGGGGGGCGTGCCGGTCTTGTAAAGCTCCTTGTAGAATTCAAGAGCCTCGACCGCGGCCGGGCTGTTCACCGCGCCTTCCATGTCATACTTGCCGGGGGTGTTTTCGTACTTGAAGCCCCAGGCGTACAGCGCGCCGGTCGCGCCCATGGTGATGCCTTCCGACCCGCGCTCGGTGAAGATCGAGGCGCCGTAGACGGTCTTGCCGTCAATCTCGCGGCCCTGGAAGAACTGGGCGATCTCCAGCAGTTCCTTCTGGGTCTTGGGTTCGGCCAGGTCGCGGCCGTATTTCTCCTTGAAGTCGGCCTGGATTTCGGGCCGCGCGAACCAGTCCTTGCGGTAGAACCAGCCGTTCGCATCGCCCATGGCGGGCAGCGCGAAGTAGTTGGGCGTGCCCTTGGGCCAGGTGGAATAGGCGTAGACGGTCGCCGGGGCGAAATCGTCCATGCTGATGCCTTCGGCGGCGAAGAAGTCGTTCATCTTCAGGTACCAGCCGTTCTCGGCCGCGCCGCCGATCCACTGGCTGTCGCCGATCAGCAGGTCGCAGAGCTGCCCGCCCGAGTTCAGTTCGTTCAGCATGCGGTCGGCGAAGTTGGGCCAGGGCACGAATTCGAAGTTCATCTTGGTGCCCGACTGGGCCTCAAAGTCCTTCGACAGTTCGACCAGCGCGTTCGCCGGGTCCCAAGCGGCCCAGCACAGGGTCAGTTCGTTCGACTGCGCTTCGGCGGCCGAAGCCGAGGCAAGCGCAATGGCCGCGATACCGGCCAGACGTCCAGCTTTCATCAAAATTCCTCCCGGGTTGATCGGATCGTCAATCGCGTGCCCGTGACGAGGCCGTCCCCGGCCGGGCCTTCTGTCTGCAAATGACCATAGGGAAGCTGTGGCGCGTCTGTCCAGCATTTTCTGAGGTGCGTACCTCAAATCTGTGTAGCGGGCAATGCCCATAGCCCTAGAAGGTGAATCTAGTTATTGATCCGGATCAAGATTCTCTCGGATGAGGATCTCGATCCGCAGCCGCTCTTGGGCGGAGTCGATCGGGGCTCGATCGGCCTTGGCGCGCAGCACGCGCAGGGCAGAGCGTGCCAGGTGGCCCGGATTCTGGGTGATGATGGCGTCGATCTGGCCGGCAAGCAGGGCGCGGCGGGTGTGTGGCGTCAGTTCGTGCCCGATGATGACGAATCGCCCGGTCAGGCCCAGATCTGCCAAAGTTGCGGCCAAGGCGCGGTGGCCGCTGCCCAGGACGTAGATGCCGCGCACCCCTGGCGCGGCGCGCAGCTGTTCGGTCACCGCCGCGCGCAGGGTGCCGTCAAGGCCGTGGGTCTCCAGCGTCGGCAGTGCCTCGATCCCCGGGAACTCGGCCTGCAACACCTCATCAAATCCGTGGCGGCGCTCGATGGCGTCGCGCAACAGCATCGACTGCGCGATGACCATCACCTGCGCCTGGGGCGGCCCCAGAAAACGCCCCATCAGCACCCCCGCAGTGCGCCCCGCCGCCCGGCTGTCGATGCCGACAAAGTGGTCGCGTTCGGTCGAGGGCAGGTCAGAGACCAGGGTGACGACCGGAATCCCCTTTTCCTTCAGGGTCTTGACTGCATCTCGCAGCACCGGCGTTTCGGGCGCCATCAGCGCCACGCCGGCCACGTCGGCGGGAGACAGTGCGACCAGGGCAGCGGCCAGGGCATGCGGGTCTTCTGCCGGATAGCGCAGCAATTCCAGCTCGGTCCGCGTCAGGGCGGCGGTTTGCGCCGCCTCGCGCAGGGCAGTAACCAGCGTCTCGACGAACTGGCTGTCGCTTCCGGGCACGGCGGCGACCATGCGGTATTGCCGCCCGCGCGCCAGATTCGCCGCCGCGATGTCGCGCACGTAGCCCAGCCGCGCAATGGCGTCCTGCACGGCGGAAACGGTCTTGGCCCTGACCCCCGGCCGGTCGTTCAGCACGCGGTCCACGGTGGCCAGGCTGACGCCGGCCTCGCGTGCGATGTCGTTGACGGTTGGGCGGGCCATCACTCCTCCGGTTGGCGTTCAGGATATGCCGCAGGGTCTGAGGTACGTCAATCATTCTCGCATTGAGCGGACCGATTGACTCGGGGTTGAGAAATACTTAACATGAGAAACAAATTCGGAGGAGCGGCATGATCCCCTTGCAAGATCGTCTTCGGCGGCTGGACGGGCATCTGGCGCGGTTCCGCGACGGCGGTATCCGCAACCTGATCGCGGGCGCGGATGTTGCGGGGGATCAGTGGTTCGAAACCCGCTCTCCGGTTGATGACAGCGTGATCGCGCGGGTGGCCTTGGGTGATGCGCAGACGGTGGATGCGGCGGCAAGGGCGGCGGCGGCGGCCTTTCCGGCCTGGGCGGCGATGGACGGCGACAAGCGCAAGGCGATCCTGCACCGCATCGCCGACGGGATCGAGGCGCGGGCCGAGGAAATCGCGCTGTGCGAATGCTGGGATACCGGGCAGGCCTGGCGGTTCATGTCGAAGGCGGCGCTGCGCGGCGCCGAGAATTTCCGCTTTTTCGCCGACCTCGCACCGGGCGCGCGCGACGGTCAGAACCTGCCGACCGGATCGCACTGGAACGTGACGACGCGGCGGCCCATCGGCCCGGTCGGGGTGATCACGCCCTGGAACACGCCCTTCATGCTGTCGACCTGGAAGATCGCGCCGGCCCTGGCGGCAGGCTGCACGGTCGTTCACAAACCGGCGGAGCTGAGCCCGCTGTCGGCACGCCTTCTGGCCGAGATCTGCCACGAGGCGGGGCTGCCGCCCGGCGTGCTGAACCTGGTCAACGGGATGGGAGAGGGCGCGGGCCGCGCGCTGACCGAACATCCGGCGATCAAGGCGATTGCCTTTGTCGGCGAAAGCCGGACAGGCAGCATGATCATGAAGCAGGGTGCCGACACGCTGAAGCGGGTGCACTTTGAACTTGGCGGCAAGAACCCGGTGATCGTGTTCGAGGATGCCGACCTGGACCGCGCGCTGGATGCTGTGGTCTTCATGATCTACAGCCTGAACGGGGAACGCTGCACCTCCTCCAGCCGGTTGCTGGTGCAGGAAAGTATCGCCGAAACGTTCCAGGCACGGTTGGTCGAACGGGTCAGGCGGCTGAAGGTCGGTCACCCGCTGGACGATGCGACAGAGATCGGGCCGCTGGTCGACCCGGGCCACTTCGCCAAGGTCTCGGGCTATGTCGAGACCGGGCTGAAGGATGGCGCGACGCTCGCGGCGGGCGGCAAGCGGATCGGAACCGAAGGATCGTTCATAGAGCCGATCCTGTTCACGAATGCCCGTTCGGATATGCGGATCGCTCAGGAAGAGGTGTTCGGCCCGTTCCTGACCGCAATCCCCTTTCGGGATGAGGCAGAGGCGCTGAAAATCGCCAACGGCACCGACTATGGGCTGGCCGGATACCTGTGGACCGCCGACCTTGGCCGCGCGATGCGGGTGTCGGACGGGCTGGAGGCCGGGATGATCTGGGTCAACAGCGAGAACGTCCGCCACCTGCCCACCCCGTTCGGCGGGGTGAAGGCCAGCGGCATCGGCCGCGACGGGGGCGACTGGTCGTTCGACTTCTACATGGAAACGAAGAACACCGCCTTTGCCCTTGGAACCCACAAGATTCAACGTCTGGGAGCCTGATACATGCCCGTCCCCGCCCCGAACCTGTACCCCGCCTTCAACACCGTGCGGCTGAGCCATGTCGAATTCGGCGTGACCGACCTGGGCCGCAGCCGGGCCTTCTATGTCGACACCCTGGGCCTGCAGGTGACCGAGGAGACCGCCGACACCCTCTGCCTCCGGGCGATGGAGGAGCGCGGTCACCACTCGATCATCCTGAAGAAGGCGGCAAGGGCCGAAGCGCGCTATCTGTCGTTCAAGGTCTGGGATGAAGACAACCTGGACCGCGCGGCGGCCTTCTTTGCCGCCAAGGGCCTGCCGGTGCAATGGGTCGACGCGCCGAACGTTGACCGGGCGTTCCGCACCCGCGACCCGCAGGGCATTCCGCTGGAGTTCTATGCCCGGATGGACCGGCTGCCGCCGATCCACCAGAAATACGCGCTGTATTCGGGCGTCAAGGCGCTGCGGATCGACCATTTCAACTGTTTCTCACCCGACGTCGACCAGGCGGTGGCATTCTGGAACGAGATCGGGTTCCGGGTGACGGAATACACCGAAGACGCCGAGAGCGGCCGGCTTTGGGCGGCGTGGACGCACCGCAAGGGCGGTGTGCATGACATCGCCTTTACCAATGGACTCGGGCCGCGGTTGCACCATACCGCATTCTGGGTGCCCAATCCGCTGAACATCATCGACCTTCTGGATCTGATGAGCACGACCGGATGGCTGCCGAATATCGAGCGTGGGCCGGGACGGCACGGCATTTCCAACGCCTTCTTCCTCTATGTCCGCGACCCGGACGGGCACCGGATCGAGATCTATTGCAGCGATTACCAGACCGTCGACCCGGATCTGGAGCCGATCAAGTGGGACCTCAAGGACCCGCAGCGCCAGACGCTCTGGGGCGCGCCGGCGCCGCGGTCGTGGTTCGAAGAGGGCAGCCTGTTCGCCGACACTCCGGTCACCGCCAGCGATCTGAAAGCCAGCCCGATCATCGCGCCATGAAGCGGTTGGCGACTTTCACCGCCGGGGGGCGGCAGCTTTGGGGCGCGGTGGGCGACGCCGGGCTGATCGCGCTGTCCGACCTTTTTCCGCAATGGAACACCCTGCGCGGGGTGATCGCGGCGGGGGCGTGGAAGGCCGTCTCTGATGCGGCGGAAGGCCGGGCCGTGACGCATCCCTGGGGCAGTTTCGCCTGGGAAATCCCGGTGCCCGACCCGGAAAAGATCATCTGCGTCGGGGTGAACTTTCCCGACCGGAACGCCGAATACAAGGACGGCCAGGACGCGCCGCCGAACATGTCGCTGTTTCCGCGGTTTCCGCGGTCTTTCGTGGGCCATGAGATGCCGCTGACCCGGCCGCCGGAAAGTGCTCAGCTGGATTACGAGGGCGAAATTGCCGTGATCATCGGCAAGGGCGGGCGGCGGATTCCGCAGGCAGAGGCGCTGGGCCACATCGCCGCGCTGACCCTGTGCAACGAGGGCACGATCCGCGACTGGGTGCGGCACGCCAAGTTCAACGTGACGCAGGGCAAGAACTGGGACGGCTCGGGCGCGATGGGCCCCTGGGCGGTGCCGTTCGAAGGGCCCGCGCAGATTCTGGACGTGGGGCTTGAGTCGCGGGTCAACGGAGAGGTCCGGCAGGCCGACCGGACCAGGCGGATGTTGTTCCCGGTGGCCCGCCAGATCGCCTATATCAGCACCTTCACCACGCTGGTGCCGGGTGACATCATCGTCACCGGCACACCCACCGGCGCCGGCGCGCGATTTGATCCGCCGAAATGGCTGGTGCCCGGCGACTTGATCGAGGTCAGCGCCGAGGGCATCGGCACCTTGCGGAACGGAGTACGCGACGAATGACGCCCGAGGCCATTTCCGCCTGTGCAGAGACACTTTTGCAGGCCGAAGAGACACGCAGGCAATGCGGGCTGATCTCGCTGGCGCATCCGGGGGCGGTGCTGGACGATGCCTATGCGATTCAGTCGGCGCTGGTGGCAAGGAAGCTGGCGGCGGGGCGGCGGGTGACGGGCTGGAAGATCGGGCTAACCTCGCGCGCCATGCAAAGCGCGTTGGGGATCGCCACGCCCGACAGCGGCGTTCTGCTGGATGACATGCATTTCCCGCACGGCGGCACGGTGCCGGCCGGGCGCTTCATCCAGCCGCGCGTCGAGGCCGAAATCGCCTTCGTGATGAAGGCGCCCCTGCGCGGGGCGGCGGTGACGCGGGCCGATGTGGTGGCGGCAACCGACCATGTCTGCGCCAGCCTCGAGATCCTGGATACCCGCATCCTGCGGGTGGACCCGGCCACGGGGCGGGCGCGGACGATCATCGACACGGTGGCCGACAATGCGGCGAATGCAGGCGTCGTGCTGGGGCCGGTGCGGCATGCCATCGACGCCTTCGACCTGCGCTGGGTCGGTGCCATCCTGCGGCGCGACGGGGTGGTCGAGGAGACGGGGCTGGGCGCGGGCGTGCTGGACGATCCGGTGACCGGCATCCTGTGGCTGGTGCATCGCCTCGCCGCTTATGGCCAGGGTGTCGAGGCCGGCCAGGTGGTGCTGTCGGGCAGCTTCATCCGCCCCGTCGAGGCCGTGTCGGGCAGCCGGTTCCAGGCGGATTACGGGGCCTTCGGGCAGGTCGAGATCGGCTTTGCCTGAGCGGCTGCTCGTCGATGCATTTCATGCACTCCTCGCGGGCGGCGCGCGGTCAGCGAAGAGCGGACGAAGTCCGACGATGAGCGGGCCTAGCGGGTGACCACGCGGTCGGCCAGCCACTGGTCAAAGCGTTCCAGCACGGCGGTACAGAAGGCGTCGTCATTGATGTGGCAATCCAGTTCGACCAGGTCGACGTTGGGCGGACAGGTCTTGCGAACTTCGTCGCAAAAGGCCGCCAGTCCTTTGGCATCGGCCAAAGGCGCGCCCGCCCGGTCCCATTCGTTGCAGCCTTGGGTCGGCAGGAACAGCGCGGTCGTTCCGGCGGCCTCGGCCAGTTTCGCGGCCATCTCGCGGGCGACCATGCGGCGTTCCTCCGCGCTCAGGACGAAGCTGGAGATCAGGCGGTTGTGGGCGTGGCTAGGGTGGTCGGCGAAGCGGTCGGGGACCGGGTGCCAGCCGACGACATCCAGAAGGTCATAGCAGCCGGGCGCGACCATCTGCGGGATGCCGCGGCGGCCGGCGCCGGTCATCCGGTCGGGGCCGGCGCTGATGGCGGACCCGAACAGGTGGTTTGCCACCTCTTGCGGCGCGAAATCCATCACGGCGGCAAAGGCGCCTTCGGCTGCCAGCGATTCGAAGGCGCGGCCGCCCATGCCGGTGGCGTGGAAGACCGCGACCTCGAAGCCGCGCGCCTCGAGCGCGGGTTTCAGGGTGACCATGTAGCGCAGCACGGTCTTGCCGAAGCTGGTCATGCCGATCAGCGGGCGATCGCGTTTCGGCGGCTCCACCGCGCGGGCGGCGCCCAGGACGGCGCCTGCGGCCTGGCTGAGCGAGGCCTTGCAGACGGAGTTCAGGCCGTAGAGGCCGCCGGCCCAGAGGATCATCTGGATATCCGGGGCCAGACGTTCGGGCGGGATCATCGGGCTGAAGGATACGGTCGAGACGATGTACTTCGGCACACCCAGGGGCAGCGCGGCGCAGAGGTCCAGTGCCAGGTCGGTGCCCATGCTGCCGCCCAGCACGATCACCCCGTCAAAGGCGCCCTGGCGGTGGAGGCGGCCGCAAAGGGTGGCGGCGCCGCGGGCCATCGCCTGCATGGCGGTGTTCTCATCCTCGGCAGCGATGGCCTGGGCGATGGTCATGCCGCTGGCTTCGATGACTTGGTGCTTGGACCAGTCGGTCGCGTCCTTCGGGTCTCCCAGAACCGAGACATCCATGGTCAGCGCCTCTCCGCCCTGAGCGCGGATGACGCCGGCGAGGTAGGTCAGTTCGTCGTCCTTGGTGTCGTAGGTGCCGACGATCAGGATGCGGTCGCCCATCGTTTGGTCCTGTGGCTGGCGGCGGACTGGGGGTTTCACACCCCCAGACCCCCGTGGGATATTTGGGGACAGATGAAATCAGCGGGTCAGAGCTGGATCCATGCTGTCTTGAGGTCGGTGTATTTTTCCAGCGCATGCAGCGACTTGTCGGCGCCGTTGCCGGATTGTTTGGTGCCCGCCAGCGGCACGGTGACATCGGCGCCGCCATAGGTGTTGACGTGGACGACGCCGGCGCGGATGCCGCGGATCATGCGGTGGGCGCGGGAGAGGTTGGACGTCCAGACCCCCGCGGCAAGGCCGTAGTCGGTGGCGTTGGCAAGGGTGAGGGCCTCGGCCTCGGTCGTGAAGGGGGTGACGGCGAGGACGGGGCCGAACACCTCTTCGCGGTAGAGGCGGTGCTGGGGTCGGACTCCAGTGATGACGGTCGGGTCCATGTAGTAGCCGCCGGTTTCCGCAAGGGCGCGGGTGCCGCCGCTGACGATCTGGCCGCCTTCGCGGGTGGCGTCGGCGACGAAGGAGAGGTTGCCCTGAAGCTGCGTCTCGGAGTTCACCGCGCCGATCTGCGTGGAGAGGGAGAGCGGGTTGCCGACGGCCATCTTGCGGGTGGCGGCCGCAAGTTCGGCGACGAAGGCATCGTGGACCGGGGCTTCGACCAGCAGGCGGCTGCCTGCGACGCAGACCTGGCCGGCGTTGCGGAAGATCGCGGTGGCGGCGGCCTTGGCGGCGGCGGCAAGGTCGGGGGCATCGGCGAAGACCACGTTGGGGGACTTGCCGCCGAGTTCCAGGTAACAGCGTTTCAGGTTCGAGCGGGCAGAATATTCCAGCAGACGGCGGCCTGTCGCGCCGGAGCCGGTGAAGACCAGGACGTCGACATCCGGGGAGAGGGCGAGGGCTTCGCCCGTCACGCGGCCGGGGCCGGTGACGACGTTGAAGACGCCGGGGGGAACGCCTGCCTGCAAAGCCAGGTCGGCCAGCCGCAGCAGCGTCAGCGAGGCGGTTTCCGCCGGTTTCAGCACCACGGAATTGCCCATCGCCAGCGCCGGCGCGATCTTCCAGGCGCCGATCATCAGCGGAAAGTTCCAGGGCACGATGGCACCGACCACGCCCACGGCTTCGCGGTGGATCAGGCCCAGGGTGCCGGGAGCGGTGGGGGCGATCTCGCCATAGACCTTGTCGATCGCCTCGGCGTAGTAGCGGAAGGTTTGCGCCGCGCTGCCGGGTTCGGCCTTGATGGCCATGGAAATCTCGGTGCCGTTGTCGCGCACGCCCAGGACGGCCAGGTCCAGCGCGTGTTTCTCGATCAGGTCGGCCAGCCGGTGCAGCACGGCCTTGCGGGCCGCAGGTGCCAGGCGCGACCAGCGGCCATCGTCAAAGGCCGCGCGGGCCGAGGCGCAGGCGCGCGCCACGTCGGCCGGGCCGGCGGCCGAGAGCGTGGTCAGTTGGCGACCGTCGATGGGTGACAGCACGGGGACTTCGCCCCCCTCGCCCGCGACCCATTGGCCGTCGATCAACAGCCGGCCGGCGGCAACCGGGGCGGCGGCCAGCCGGTCGATGGTGGGTTGGTCAAGTGTCATTGATCTGCCAGTCCTCGCGTGCATTGCGGCGCTTGATCCAGCCGCGGAAGGTGAAGACGATCAGCGTCGCCAGCGCCGCCACCATGATCGCCGAGATCGGGCGGCTGACGAAGATCGTCAGGTCGCCGTTGGCGCCACCCAGGGCCTGGCGCATGCGGCCTTCGACGATGGGGCCCATGACGACGCCCAGCAGGATCGGCGTCAAGGGCCAGCGATGCGCCCGCAGCACATAGCCCAGCACGGCAAAGACCATGGCGATGCCGACATCCGAGAAGCGGTAGCCCGAGGCATAGGTGCCGATCAGCGACAGGGTCAGGATCGCGACGCCCAGGAAGCGCTTGTTGATCAGCGCGGCCTTGGCGATGGCATTGGTGGCGACCAGCAGGAACAGGATGATGACGACGTTCATCAAAAGCAGCGTCCAGTACAGGCCCGCCACGAATTCCGGCCGGTTCGCGAACAGGTCGGGGCCGGGGATGACGTTGTGGACCAGGAACACCGCCAGCATCATCGCGGTCAGTTCCTCGCCCGGAATGCCAAGCGCCAGCATCGGGATCAGTGCGGCGGGGGGGACGGCGTTGTTCGTCGCCTCACTGACGATGATGCCTTCGGGCGCGCCCTTGCCGAACAGGTGGCCTTCGGGGCTGAAGCGTTTCGCCACGACATAGGAAACCTGCTGGGCCAGGAACTCGCCCACCCCGGGCAGGATGCCGCAGAAGATGCCGAAGAAGGACGACCCGTACAGCGTGCGCTTGTAGCGGAAGACCTCCATGAAGCCCTGAAAGAAATGGCCCTGCAACTGGACCACGGGCTGCACGGCGCTGCGGGCGGTCAGCTGGATCAGCGCCTCGGACATGGCGAACAGGCCGATCACCATGGGCACCAGCGGGATGCCGCCACCCAGGGAAAGGAAGCCGAAAGTGTAGCGTTGGGTGGAATAGGCGGTCTCGATCCCGATGGTGGCCAGGAACAGGCCGAAGGCCAGCGCGGCCGTCGCCTCGACCCGGCGGCCGCCGTGGCCGACGATCACCAGCACCAGCGAGGCGATGGCGACCATGGCAAACTCGGCGCTGCCGAAGTTCTTGGCGACGGTTGCCAGCGGTAGGGTCAGCACCATCAGCGCCAGCACGGCCAGCACGCCGCCGACGAAGCTGCTGGAATAGGCCAGGGACATCGCGCGGCGGGCTTCGCCGCGGTCGACGAAGGGTTTCGCCTCCAGCGCGGTCAGGACGGCGACGGGGCTGCCGGGGGTGTTGATCATCACCGCCGGGATCGCGCTGCCATAGGCCGCGCCGCAATAGACGCCCAGAAGCAGCGTCATGCCGTTCAGCGGGTCCATCGAGAATGTGGTGGGCAGAAGGATCGAGATCGTCACCGCCGCCCCCGCGCCGGGGATAGCGCCGACCACGACACCCAGGATGGCGCCGATGCACATGGTCAGGAAGACAGCGGGGTCTGCCAGTTGCTGCAGGCCGAGAAGCAGGAAATCCATGCGCCGTGCCTTTCAGAACCAGCGGATCAGGGAGGTCTGCATCGCCTCGGGGAACAGGCGGTACAGTTCGGGGACCGGCATCCAGACGCCCAGGCCGATGCGGAACACCCCGATCATGAAGACCGACAGGCCCAGGCCCGCCAGAATCCAGCGCGGCGCGGTCAGGCCGACACGCCACAACAGGAACAGGATGAACACCAACGTCGAGGGGAAATAGCCGGCATGCTGGATCGCGTAGATGTAGGCGGCGTAATAGGCCAGGAACTCCAGCGGGCGCAGCCAGCCCAAGAGGGCGGTCCAGCCTTCGACCTTTTCCTGCGTGGTGGGGGGCGTGGCGCGCAGATCGGCAACCTCGCGCCAAAGCGTGATCAGGTTGGCGATGGCCAGGATGCCCAGGGCGATGGAGGGCATCAGCCAGGGCTGCGTCCACCAGCCGCCCTTGGCGTTCGCCTTTGTCGCCACCCCGATCATCGCCAAGAGGCCCGAGGAGACGGTCGCGAACAGGATCGACAAGGCAAGGCTTTCCAGCCGGTTCGCCCGGGCTTCCGGTTCTTCCGACATCGCATCCCCCGAACGGCAAGGGGCGGGGCCAGTCGCGGCCCCGCCGGTCAGCAGGTCACTCGGTCACGCCCAGCTTTTCGCGCAGGGCGGCCAGGTCCTTCATGTCCTTGGCGACCTGGGCCGTCGCGGCCTCCTGGTCCATCCAGTAGACCAGCGCGCCGGTGGTCTTGGCCACCTCTTGCGCCGCCTCGCCGGCGATCACGGTCTTGGCGATCTCGGCGATCTTGTCCTTTACGTCTTGCGGGGTGCCCTTGGGCACGAACAGGCCGTTCCACAGCGACATTCCCGCCAGCGCCGGCGCCTGTTCGCCCAGCGTCGGCACGTCAGGGGTGATCGCTGTGCGTTCGCCGGTGATGGTGGCCAGCACCTTGATGTCGCCCAGGCAGGACAGCACCAGCTGCGCGGTGGTGTTGATCACATCGGCGTCGCCATTGGCCAGCGTGCTGCAATCGACCGCGTCAAAGGCGGCTTCGGCGCTGAAGGTGCCGCCCAGTTCCTGCATGCCGTAGAAAGTCATCATCGTCGGTTCGATGCCATAGCCAAAGTGGCCCAGCCGAACCGGGTTCGCCTTGGAGTATTCGGCCAGTTCGGCCATGTTGGAATAGGGCGCGTCCTTGGACGTGGCGATCAGGAACGGATAGGTCAGGAAGATGCCCACCGGCTCCAGCGCGTCGGGGGCGATCTGGGCATCGGCGCCCATGGTCTTGACCGTCGGGATGCCCACCGTCAGCGAGCCGACGGTATAGCCGTCGGGCGCCGCCGTCGCCACCGCGACCCCACCCACCACGCCGCCACCGCCGGGCTGGTTCACCACCGCCGCCGGCGCGCCGGTCTGCTTTTGCAGCTCTTCGGCGATCATCCGGGTCAGCACGTCCTCAAGGTCGCCGGGCGGCCAGGGCACGATGAAGGTGACGGGCCGTTCGGGATATTCGGCCATCGCCGCCCCCGACATCGCCGCCAACGCCAACGCCAGCGCGCCTCCCAGAAGAACAGGTTTCCGCATTTCGTCTCTCCACTGCTGAGTGGTTCGTTATTTGAACCGTTGGTTTGAAAAACAGATTGACAGCTTGCCCGCCGATCTGTCAACAAAAATGAAGCGGGGCAGATGTGCCTTTGAATGAGGAAGCCGCAAAGCGCGCTGCATGGCATGGGAACGGTCGGAAAAGCCCTTGATCTGCTTGATCTTTTCACTCATCAGCAGCCGCAGCTGGGGCTAAGCGCGCTGGCCCGCGCTGCGGGCCTGAACAAGGCCACCTGCCACCGCCTGCTGACCGAGATGGAATCGCGCGGCCTGGTCGAACAGATCGGGCCGGCGCGGGAATACCGGCTGGGGCCGGCTGTGCTGCGGCTGGCCGCGCTGCGCGAAAGCGCGGTGCCCACCCGCGACGCCGCGATGCCCGTGCTGCGCCGCATGGCCGAGGCCACGGGCGAGACCGCGCATCTGTCGCATCTGGTGGCGGGGCGGCTGCAGACGCTGGCCTTCGCCTATTCCGCCCGTCACGGCATGAAGGTGACGATGGAAGACGCCGACTTCCTGCCGTTCCACGCCACCGCTTCGGGCGCTGCCGTTCTGGCCTTCCTGCCCGAAGCCGAGGCCGCGCGTATCCTTGCCGCGCTGCCCGATCCGGCTGCGGTGCAGGCCCGGATCGACAAATGCCGCGCGCGGGGCTGGGCCGAGACGCTGTCGACCTTCGAGCAGGACGTGCAGGGCCTGTCGGTGCCGCTGTTCGACGCCACCGGCGCCTGCATCGGCGCCCTGGCCACCGCCGCCGCCGCCCCCCGCATGACCCCCGCGCTGCACGCCACCATCACCGCCGAACTGACCCGCGCCGGGGCCGAGATCACCATGCTCTGGGGCGGCCGGCTGCCCGAGACGCTTGCAACCCTCTGGCGTGCCGCTGCCGCGGCCGCCGCATGAAAGGACCCGACATGAAGGACGCCAACTTTCTCAAGGCGAACAACGCGCGCTCGCTGTGGCACCCGATGACGGCGCCCTCGGACAGCCTGAAGAACGCCCCGACCATCGTCACCGGCGCGAAAGGCGTGCGCATCCGTGATGTCGACGGCCACGAGGTGGTGGATGCCGTGGGGGGGCTGTGGAACGTCAACCTCGGATATTCCTGCCAGCCGATCAAGGACGCCATCGCGGCCCAGCTGGACGCGCTGCCCTATTACTCGATCTTCCGCGGAACCTCGAACGACAAGGTCATCGAACTGGCCGAGGAACTGCGCGCCTTCTTTGCCCCCGACGGGCTGACCCGCGCCTTCTACACCAGCGGAGGGTCGGACAGCGTGGAAACCGCCCTGCGGCTGGCCCGGCAATACCACAAGATCAAGGGCGAACCGGGGCGGGTGAAATTCCTGAGCCTGAAGAAGGGTTACCACGGCACCCACACGGGTGGCGCCTCGGTCAACGGCAATGCGAACTTCCGTTCGGCCTATGAACCGCTCTTGCCCGGCTGCTACCACATCCCCGCCCCCTACACCTACCGCAACCCCTTCAACGAGACCGACCCGGCCAGGCTGGCGCAACTGTGCCTGCAGGCGTTGGAGGACGAGATCGCCTTCCAGGGGCCGCAGACGATCGCCGCTTTCATCATGGAACCGGTGCTGGGCGCCGGCGGCGTGATCCCGCCGCACGCCAGCTTCATGCCCGGCGTCGCCGCGCTTTGCCGCAAGCACGGCATCCTGCTGATCGCCGATGAGGTCATCACCGCCTTCGGCCGCACCGGGGCCTGGACGGGCAGCCGCCTCTGGGGCGTGCAGCCTGATTTCGCCTGCACCGCCAAGGCGATCACCAACGCCTATTTCCCCTTCGGCGCGGTGATGATCGCCGAAGGCGTGGCGCAGGTGTTCGAGGCGGATGAAACGGGCAAGGCCGCCATCGGCCACGGCTACACCTACTCCGGCCATCCCGTCGGCGCCGCCGCCGCCCTGGCCACGCTGGCCGAAACGCAGCGCCTGAAGGTCAACGAGAACGCCGCCGCGCGCGGCGCCGAACTGCACGCCGGCCTCCTGGCGCTGAAGGACAAGCACGAGGCGATCGGCGACGTTCGCGGCGGCCACGGCCTGATGCACGCGGTCGAACTGGTCTCGGACCGCGCCACCAAGGCCGCGCCCGACAAGGCCACCCCCGGAAAGGTGCAGAAGGCGGCCTATCAGGCCGGCGCGATGATCCGCGTCTCGGGGCCGAACATCATCCTGTCGCCGCCGCTGGTCGTGACCTCGGCCGATGTGCAGACGATCCTTGCGGCGCTGGACGCCGGGCTGGCGGCGCTGTGAGCGATTTCGTCGCCCTTCTCGGCACCAAGGGCGGGCCGATGATCCGCCCCGGCAGCACCATGCCCACCGCATCGCTGCTGTCGCTGGGCGGTCAGCGCGTTGTGGTGGACTGCGGCCTGGGCGTCGCCCGCGGCATCACCGATCAGGGCATGTCGCTGAAAGACCTGTCGCTGATCCTCATCACCCACCTGCATTCCGACCACTACCTGGAACTGGGTCCGCTTCTCCACACCGCCTGGTGTGCCGGCTTGCGAACGCCCGTTCAGGTCTGGGGGCCACAGGGACTGGACCTTTACTGGCAAGGCTTCCTGGCCTCGATGGCCTTCGACATCGCGACAAGGATCGAGGACGAGGGCCGCCCCGACCTGCGTGCCCTCGTCAGCATCCACCTCACCACGCTGGACGCGCCGATGACCTTCGGCGCCCTCGCCGTCACCGCCATCCGCACGATCCACCCGCCGCTGACCGACAGCTTCGCCTACCGCTTCGAAGCCGCCGGCAAGACCGTCGTCTTCTCGGGCGATACCGCCCGCCTGCCCGCGCTGGAATCCTTTGCGGCGGGCGCCGACCTCTTGATCCACGAGGCGATGCTGGCCCCCGCGCTGCCCGCCCTGATGGCCCGCATCGGCAATGGCGACGACCGGCTGATGCACCACTGGCTGCGCGCCCATACCACCGCCGAGGATGCCGCAAAGACCGCCGCTGCCGCCGGCGTGCGCGCTCTGGCGCTGCACCACCTGATCCCCTCCGACGACCCCGCCTTTGCCGAAACCGACTGGCTGGACAACACCCGCCCCCACTTCGCAGGTGCCATCCACATCGGCAGGGACGGCCTGAAGATCCCGCTCTGACGGCCCGGCTTCATCTGTCCTGAAATATCCCGGGGTCCGGGGCAGGGCCCCGGGGCCTCACCCCTCGCGCGGCCAGGCGTCGATGACGGCCACCGCCTCTTCCGCCGTCTCGACCATGCGGAACAGGTCCAGGTCGGCGGCCGAGATCACCCCCGCCTCGGCCAGCATGGTCCAGTTCACCACCCGCTCCCACCAGTCGCGGCCGAACAGCAGAAAGGGGATGCCCTTCATTCGCCGGGTCTGGATCAGCGTCAGGCTTTCGAACAGCTCGTCCATCGTGCCGAAGCCGCCCGGAAAGACACAGACCGCCGCCGCCCGCATCAGGAAATGCATCTTGCGGATCGCGAAGTAGTGGAAGTTGAACGCCAGGTCCGGCGTGACATAGGCGTTCGGCGCCTGTTCGTGCGGCAGGACGATGTTCAACCCGATCGACTGGCCCCCGGCCTCGTCGGCGCCACGGTTCCCGGCCTCCATCACGCCCGGGCCTCCACCGGTCACGATCACCCATTCGCGGCCATAGGTCTCCAGGCTGCGCTCGGTCATGATCCGGGCAAAGCGCCGCGCCTCGTCGTAGTAATGCGACAGGTCGGCCAGCGCCTTGGTCTTCGCCTGATCCCGGTGCTCGGGCGCCGGAATGCGGGCGCCGCCGAACATCACCACGGTCGATTCGATGC
>JAGPCN010000249.1 GCA_018058035.1 Fuscovulum sp. | reverse complement strand
GGTCAGGGGCATGCAGGTCTCCGTGGCTGCCCGGGGAAGTAGCCCGGCCCGCCTGCCCCGTCCAGCCCGCCCGCGACCTGCGGATGCCGCCATCCGGCCTTTCCCTTCGGTCAGGCGAAAGGGTCCACAGGATAGCCGACGCCGGTCAGGCACAGCCCGTCCGGCGGCGCCACCGGCCCACAGGCGGCGCGGTCGCGGGCGGCAAGCGCCGCCGCCACATCCGCAGGCGCCCAGGCACCCGCACCCACCCGCTCCAGCGTGCCGACGATCGAGCGCACCTGGTTGTGCAGGAAGCTGCGGGCGCGCAAGGCAAAGCGGATCTCGGTGCCGCCGGGATAGTCGGCCTCGGTCACCGTGATCTCGTCCAGCGTCTTGACCGGGCTGTCGGCCTGGCACATGGCGCTGCGAAAGGTGGTGAAATCGTGCCGCCCGACCAGGGCGGCCGCACCGGCGCGCAGGGCGGCCAGATCGGGCCGCCGCGGCACCTGCCAGACCAGCCCGCGGTCCAGCGTCAGCGGCGCGCGGCGGGCCACCATCCGGTAGACATATCGCCGCTCGACCGCGGAAAATCGGGCGTGGAAGTCGTCAGGCACCCGGGCACAGGCCGTTACCGCCACCGGCGCGGGCTTCAGGTGCCAGATCAAGGCCTCGGCCAGGCGGAACGGGTCCCAGTCGCGGGACAGGTCGGCATGGGCCACCTGCCCCGTCGCATGCACCCCGGCATCGGTGCGCCCCGCGGCGGCGATCCTGTGGTCGCCCGGCTGCAGCCGCGCCAAAGCTTCTTCGATCGCCTGCTGCACCGAGGGCAGGCCAACAGCCTGCCGCTGCCAGCCGCAGAACGGGCCACCGTGGTATTCGATCCTGAAAGCAAAGCGCGGCATGGCTCGCCCGATAGCCCATGCCGCGGGGGCCTGTCCACCACCCGCGACCGGCAACGCTCCTCCGGCGCTGCGCGCGTCGTCGCAATCCCCGAGGAGAAGCCAAAGGCGCACGACGAGGCCCCGTCGCAAACCAGGCCCCGCGGCCCGCAGCCAACGCTCCTCCGGCGCTGCGCGCGTCGTCGCAATCCCCGAGGAGAAGCCGAAGGCGCACGACGAGGCCCCGTTGCCGCGCCGCCTTTCCATCCGCCGCGCCCGTGCCTATCTTGGCCCGGCACAACGGGAACGGTCACTTGGCACCTTACGGCATCACCGACGGCATCGCGCGCGGCCTCGAAGGCGTGCAGGCCGGCCTGTCGGGCCTGTTCTTCGAACCCCGGCTGCGGCTGGGGGTCACCGGCCTGGCCCGGGCCGGCAAGACGGTCTTCATCACCGGCCTGATCGCCAACCTGATGGCGCGCGGGCGGATGCCGCAACTGCGCGCCGCGGCCGAAGGCCGGATCGAGACCGTCCACCTGCAACCGCAGCCCGACGACACCCTGCCCCGCTTCGACTACGAATCGCATCTGGCCGCGCTGACCGGCGATGCCCCGCGCTGGCCCGACAGCACGCGCTCGATTTCCGAGCTGCGGCTGTCGTTCCGCGCCCGTCCGGGCGGCTGGTTCGCCGGAATGCGCGGGCCGCAGGTGCTGCACCTCGACATCGTCGACTATCCCGGCGAATGGCTGCTGGACCTGGGCCTGATGGACAAGACCTATGCCCGCTGGTCCGAAGACGTGCTGGACCGGCTGGCCCGCCGCCGCGAAGGCGCGGCCTTCCTGGCCGAGGCGCGGGCCGCGGACGGCGCCCGCGCGCTGAACGAACCCGAGGCGCAGGCGCTGGCCCGCAGCTTCACCGCCTACCTGGCAGCGGCGCGCGCGGCCGGGTTCTCCGATTGCACGCCGGGCCGGTTCCTCTTGCCCGGCGACCTGGCGGGCAGCCCGGTCCTGACCTTTGCGCCCCTGCCGCGCCCCGACACCACCCCCCGCGGCAGCCTCTGGCGCGAGATGGACCGCCGCTTCGAGGCCTACAAGGACCGCGTCGTCACCCCCTTCTTCCGCGACCACTTCGCCCGCATCGACCGCCAGGTCGTGCTGGTCGACGTGCTCGAGGCGCTGCACCGCGGCCCCCCCGCGGTCGAGGACCTGCGCCGCGCCATGGCCGATGTGCTGGGCGCCTTTCGCGTCGGCCAGACCGGCTGGCTGGCCAGCCTGCTGGGCGCCCGGCGGGTCGAACGCATCCTCTTTGCCGCGACCAAGGCCGATCACCTGCACCACGAACAGCACCCCCAGCTGGCCGCCATCGCCGAGGCCCTGCTGGCCGAAGCAAAGGGCCGCGCCGCCTATGCCGGGGCCGAGGTCGCCGCCATGGCGATCGCCGGCCTGCGCACCACCGTCGAAGAGGTGGTCGAGCGTGACGGCGAACGCCTGCCGGCGGTGCGCGGGCGGCTCCTCTCCACCGGCCGCCAGGCGGTGATGTATCCCGGCGCCCTGCCGCGCGACCCCGCCCGCGTCCTGTCGCCCGCCCGCGAAGGGGCCGAACGCTGGCTGGATGCCGACTACGGCCTGATGGCCTTTGCCCCCGCCCGCATGGCTTTGGCCCCCGGCGAAGGCCTGCCGCATATCCGCCTTGACCGCGCCGCCGAATTCCTGATCGGAGACCGGCTGTGACCTGGACGCTCTCCCCCGCCGCCCCGCGCGATGCGGTGGCGCTGGCGCGCATCCTGGGCGACTGGCTGCGCGGCACCGGCTGGATTCCGGTCCTGCACAACCGGGGCGAGGACCTGTCCTTCCTGCGCCGCATGATCGCCAGCCACCGGGTTCTGGTCGCCCGCGACGCCAGCGGCAAGGCGCTTGGCTTCATCGCCGTGAAACAGGGCGACATCGCCGCCTTCCACGTCGACCAGGGCGCCCGCAGCCAGGGCATCGGCAAGGCCCTGCTGGACGCCGTCAAGGCCGACGAGCCGCGCCTGGCGCTCTGGACCTTCCAGGCCAACCAGGGCGCCATCCGCTTCTATCTGCGCGAAGGCTTCGTCGAGGTCGAACGCACCGACGGAGCCGGCAACGAGGAACGCCTGCCCGACGTCCGCATGATCTGGAGACGCGAGGCATGACCGAAGACCCCCGCCCGCCAAAGCCCTTCCTGATCGAGGTCGCGGACGAGGCCGACCCCGCCGCCGCCCCCGCCGTGCCCGAGATCCTGCCCGAAGGCCGCGCCGTGCTGGCCGCCGGGCGCCTCGCCTCCGCCCGCCCCTCGGGCGCCTGGCGCTTTGCCCTCTGGGCCTTCGGCGCGCTCTTTTCCTTCGTCCTGTCGGTCGCCGCCTGGGATTTCGCCACCAGTCTGCTGACCCGCAGCCCGATCCTGGGCTGGGCCGCGGTCATCCTGATCGCACTGGCGGTGCTGGCGGCCCTTGCGCTGGCCTTCCGCGAATGGGCGGCCTTTGCCCGGCTCGACCGGCTCGACAGCTTCCGCCAGCAGGCCGAGGCCGCCCATGCCGCCGCCGACCTCTCCGCCGCCCGCCGCGTCACCGACAACCTGGCGCGCCTCTACGCCGCCCGCCCCGACACCGCCTGGGGCCGCGCCAGGCTGGCCGAACGCGGGGCCGAGGTGATGGACGCCGACGCCCTGCTGGCCTTGGCCGAAACCACGCTCCTCGCCCCGCTCGACGCCCAGGCCCGGGCCGAGGTCGAAGCCGCCGCCGCCCGCGTCGGCACCATCACCGCACTGGTGCCGCTGGCGCTGGCCGATGTCGCCGCAGCACTCTACTCCAACCTCCGCATGGTCCGCCGCATCGCCGAGATCTACGGCGGCCGCTCGGGCAGCTTCGGCTCGCTGGGCCTCTTGCGCCGCGTGTTCTCCTCGCTCGTCGCCACCGGCGCGCTGGCGCTGACCGATGACCTGATCGGATCGGTGGCAGGCGGCGGCCTCCTTTCGAAACTGTCGCGCCGCTTCGGCGAGGGCGTGGTCAACGCCGGCCTGACCGCCCGGATCGGCATCGCCGCCATCGACCTCTGCCGCCCGCTCCCGTTCCGCGCCGAAAAGCGCCCCGGCGTCAGCGCCCTCGTCACCCGCGCGATGAAGGGCCTGATCCCGAAATCCGACCGCCCCGAGACCTGACCGCAGGGGCCTTGCTCTTTGCCAAGTACTCCCGCCGGAGGCATCCTCCGCCCGGCCCCGGGCTACAACGCATCCGCAATCGCGCGCAGCATCGCCAGGTTCTCGTCATCCACCCCCGGCTCTTCGAACCCGCGGTCGGCGGCGTTCACCGCGATCACGATATCCCGCACCCGGTCGATCCAGATGTATTGGCCGTAGATGCCATGGGCAAAGACCTCGCCCGGCCCGGCATCGGCGGGCAGCCACCACTGGAACCCGTATCCCGCCCCATCCGCCGCCTGCCGGGTGGTCATCGCCTCGACCCATTCCGCAGGCACGATCTGCCGGCCGTTCCAGGCCCCCTCGGCGGCCACCATCGCCCCCACCCGGGCGAAATCGCGCGTCGTCATGTTCAGCCCGCCAAGGACAAAGCTGACGCCCTCGCCGTCGGTCAGGTAATAGGGCGCGGCCTGCAACCCCAGCGGGCCCAGGATGCGCTCCTCCAGCAATTCGGGAATGTCGCGGCCGGTGGCCCCCCGGATCACCATCCCCACCACATGCGTGTCGATCGAGACGTAATGCATCCGGCTGCCCGGCTCGGCCTCTCGCACCTCCAGCCCGGCGGCAAAGCCGTCCATGCTGCCGCCAAGCGCCAGAACCCGGCCCATCTTGTTGATGTCGCTCCAGAAATCCAGATAATCCTCATTGAAGGCGACGCCCGACGACATCGTCAGCACCTGCCGCACCGTCACGCCCTCATAGGCCGACCCCTTCAGCAGCGGCGCATAGACTTCGACCGGGGCATCCAGGTCGATCTTGCCCTCGGCCAGCACGGTGCCGAACAGCGAGGCCAGAACCGACTTCGCCACCGACCAGCTGATCCGCAGATCCTCCGGCCCGGTGCCCAGATGATAGCTTTCGTGCCGCAGCTGCCCGGCCTGCAGCACCACCAGCGCGGTGACCGACCGCCGCGCGATCCAGTCCTCGGCCTCCGGCGGCAGGACCATCGGCGCCCCCGGCGGCAGGTCCGACACCGGGCCGTCGCCGCGCGTCAGCGGCCGGGTCAGGAACAGCCGGTCCATGTGGCTAAAGTTCTCCACGATCCTGTCTTCCGCGAACAGCGAGTTCACCGCCATCAGCCGCGTGATCTCTTCGCGCTTCCACGCCGCCACCGCCGCCAGGATCACCACCAGAACGGCCAGGCCCTTCAGGATACGCCGCATCTTTCCCCCCCCCTTTTCCCCGCGCCAAGGGAAGCACCGCCGCGGCGGCGGATCAAGCGTCGCATTTCCCGAAGGACCCCGCCCATGGGTCTTGCTCTTTTTGAAATACTCCCGCCGGAGGCATGAACCGCCCGCCCCGGGCGCCCGGCCCGAAAGCCCGGCGACGCTCAGCGAAAGCGGTCCATCAGCTTCTGCATCGGGCTGCGGGTATCCTCGGGCGCGGTCGGCGGGGTCTCGGGCTTCGGCACCGCCCCCGTCCCTTCCCCCGTCCCGGTCGAAGACCGCGGCGGCGCGGTGCGCAAGCTGACGGCGTTCAGGAAACGCGCACCGTCGCCTGCGGCCAGCGCGGGCGCGCCGTCCGACAGCCCGCGCATCAGGTCGTCCAGCCAGTCGGCATCGGCCTTGGCGAAATCGTGCAGGACATAGCCGGCGACGGCATCCTTGTGGCCGGGATGGCCGATGCCCAGCCGGACCCGCCCGTAAGCCTCGCCCAGATGGGCGTGGATCGACCGCAAGCCGTTGTGCCCGGCATGACCGCCGCCCTGCTTCAGCCGGCACTTGCCAGGGGCCAGATCAAGTTCATCGTGAAAGACGGTGATGTCGGCGGGCGTCAGCTTCCAGAAATCCACCGCCGCGCGGACCGACTGACCCGACAGGTTCATGAAGGTCTCGGGCTTCAGCAGCACCACCTTTTCCGCCCCCAGGCGGCCCTCGCTGACCTGGCCCTGATGCGCCTTCTTCCAGGGCGAAAACCCGTGGTCGGCGGCGATCCAGTCCAGCGCCATGAAGCCGATGTTGTGGCGGTTCCCGGCGTATTTCGCGCCCGGATTTCCAAGACCCACCCAGAGTTTCACCGCCCCGCCCTCCATGGCTGGACGCGGGACCGCCGCGCCCTTAGCCTGAGCG
>JAGPCN010000029.1:12563-21325 GCA_018058035.1 Fuscovulum sp. | reverse complement strand
GTCTCGCTGACGATGAACAGCTCGAACATCGTCGATGCGATCACCGCCGGGATGATCGCCGTCACCACAACCCGGATCGAGGATGCGATCTCGGGCTCGGGCGACGACACGATCCTGGGCGGGGTCAAGGACAACGAGCTTACCGGCAACGCCGGGGGCGACCGGCTGGAAGGCCGGGCCGGGGCCGACGTCCTTGTGGGCGGATCGGGGAACGACCTGCTGGACGGCGGGGCGGGCAACGACACGCTGTCGGGCGGGGCGGGCGACGACCGCGCGGTGTTCACCGGGGCGATGGCCGATTATGCGCTGGCCGTCACCGCGGCGGGCGTCACCGTCACCGACCTGCGCGCCGGTTCGCCCGACGGCACCGACGTCCTGACCGGGATCGAGACGCTGGCCTTCTCGGACGGCGACCAGGCGCTGGCGGCCCTGCTGGGGGCGGTGGTGCTGGACACCCTGACCACCGGGGCCGATGTGCTGACGGTGGCCGATACCGACAACCACCTGATCCACGGCGGCAACGGCAACGACGTGCTGACCGGGGGCCAGGGCTTTGACACGATCTTCGGCGATGCGGGCAACGACGTGCTGTCGGGGGGCCTCGGCGACGACCGGCTGGTCGGCGGCGCGCTGGCCGATACGCTGACCGGCGGCGCCGGGGCCGATACCTTCGTCTTCGACCTTGCCACTGACAGCAGCCGCTCGCGTCCCGACCTGATCACCGACTTTACCTCGGGGCTTGATCTGGTCGATCTGACGGCGATCGACGCCGATGCGCTGACGGCCGGCGACCAGGCCTTCGCGTTCATCGGCAGCGCCGCTTTCGGGATGCATGCGGGTGAAATGCGGCTTGTCACCTCGACCACCGGCGTCGCCCGCCTGATGGGCGACGTGAACGGTGACGGCGTGGCCGACCTGTCGATCTCGTTCAACCTGACGACCGGAGCGGCCCCGGCCCTTGCGGACATGCTGCTCTGATCCCGGGTCCCCGGTCCCCAAGCGGGGGCCGGGGCACGTTCATGCGGCCGCGACCAGCGGCCCGACCACCCCGGTCCGTGCGACCCCGCCCGTAGCCGAGTTTGCCACCTTCGGGCGCTTGGGCCGCAGACGGAGGCAGGGGCCGTCGTTCAGCCAGAACCTCGACACCTTCGGCTGGTTCTGCGGGACCGTCCGCTGGGGTGACCGATGCTGGCGGAGAAAGCGCCGGATGAGGCGCCCCGAGACCCTCGGCGGCCTGACGCCCGACCAAGACATCTGCAAAGTCAGGACTTCAGACCCCAGGGGTTTCACCGTCGATCCGATCCACCCGATGCCGGGAAGGAACACCTGGCTTCAAAGCCTGTGTCACTTGATGCGCGTGGTGACCGAATCTCGAAGCTGCTTCCCGTCCGTTCCGCGATGGCTCTCACGATCGCGAGCCCAAGGCCGCTGCCCCTGCCATCAGACAGGGCGCGCTCGAACCGATGCGTCAACCGTACCAGGTCGTCTGCGGGCGCGACCGGGCCGTCGTTGGCGACGACCAGCGTTCCGTCTGTCGCAAGCGATACGTCAACCGGGCGGCCCGGCTGACCGTAGCGCAGAGCGTTCTCGACCAGGTTGCGCAAGAGGATCGCGAAGGCGTCGGGGTCCAGGTCCGACATGACGGGGCTTTCGGGAAGGGTCAGCCGGATGCGTCCGGGCCCGGCAACGCTCGCCAGGTCGTCGACGATCAGCCGGGCCACGGGGCGAAGGTCGGCGACCACATCGCGGCGCAGCCGGCCGCCCTCGGCGCGGGCCAGTTGCAGCAGGCGTTCGGCAAGTCGCGTCAGGCGCTTCAAAGTGGCTTCGATCTCGGCCGCCCGGGCCTTTGCATCGGCGTCCCGCGTCTCGGTCTGGAGCCGCTGCGCCTGCGCAATCGCACCGGCCAACGGCGTCCGCAACTCATGCGCGGCGTTCGCGGCAAAGCTGCGTTCCGCCTCGAAGGCTGCATCCAGCCGGCCAAGCAGGCCGTTCATCGTGTCGGCCAAAGGGGCGATCTCGGCCGGCAGATCGGCGCTGCCGACCGGGCTGAGATCGCGCGCGCCGCGCGCCGACAGCCTGTCGCGGAACTGGCGCACGGGAGCCAGGCTGACGCGGACGGCCAGCACGATGGCCAACAGCGCCACAGGCAGCATGATCAACAGGGGCAGGCCAAGGCCCATCTGGATCTCTTGCGCGACGCTGGTGCGATGATCCAGCGGCTCGGCCACGGTGATCCGGATCGTCCCCTGCACGGCCTCGTCGCTGTAAAGCCGGTGGGTCGCCGTCTGGCGGAAGCCGATCCCGTCCCATGCGGGAAATTCTTCCGGGTCAGCGGCATGGGATTGCAGCAGGATGCGCCCCTGGTCGTCACGCACGATGTAGGTGAAGAACTCGTCATGCTCGCGGATCGCGGCGAGACGCTGGCGGATGCCGGGCTCCTCGCGATTCAGGATGTCGACGACGGCCAGGGGAAGGATGCGCTGTGCCGTTTCCTGCAGGGCGGAATCGAAGACCTCTTCGATCTCGTCCCGCGCGATCAGCGCCGTGACGCTGGCCGCCAGAACCCAGAGCAGCATCAGCGCAGCGCCCAACCAGAGCCCAAGGCGACCCTGAAGGCTGCGCGGCGCCTTCATGCGCGGCCCAGCCGGTAGCCAAGGCCGCGCTCGGTCTCGATCACCGCTGCGCCCAGCTTCTTCCGCAGGCGGCTGATGTGCACCTCGATCGTGTTGCTTTCGATCTCGGCCCCGAAGGCATACAGCTTTTCCTCCAGCTGCGCCTTGGACAGAAGCTGCCCCGGTCGGGACAGAAAGGCCTCGAACAAAGCCCATTCCCGGGCGGTCAGGCCGACCGTGCGGCCGTCGCGAAGGATGCTGCGGGCGGCAAGGTCGATCTCCAGCGGCCCATGGGTGACGATGGGGTTGGGGTTGCCGGCATAGCGCCGCGCCACCGATCCGATGCGGGCGGACAATTCGGCAAGGTCGAAGGGTTTCACCAGGTAGTCGTCGGCCCCCGCGTTCAGCCCCTCGATCCGGTCGCTGATCTGATCGAGCGCGGTCAGGATGATGACGGGAGTCACATCGCCCCTGGCCCGCAGGCGGCGCAGGAACTGGATGCCCCGGCCATCGGGCAGCATCAGGTCCAGAAGCACCAGGTCAAAGCCGGCGCCGGCCAGCGCATCGCCGGCCGCGTCCAGCCGTTGGGCCCAGTCGACCGAATGGCCATCGGCGGCGATCTGGTCCCGCACGGCGGCACCAAGGACCATGTCATCTTCGATCAGCAGTATGCGCATCGTCTTCTGCCGTCCCTTCGGCCCGATTTGGTGCCCTTCTGACCCTCGCTCCTGACAGCAGGCTGAAGCCCTGGATCAGCCATCTTCAGGCTGCCGTCAGCTTCGGCGCGCATCACATCATCCAGATTGGCCGTAACCCGGAGTGTGGCCCATGCGAAAGACCCTGACAATTCTTGCTTTTCTGGCGGCCCTATCTGCCGGTGCCGCCTTCGCGGACGATGATTGCTTCGTGCCGATGGCCGACTGGCAACCGCGCGAGGCAGTGGCCAAGTTCGCCATTGCGCAAGGCTGGGAGGTTCGCCGCATCAAGATCGACGATGGCTGCTACGAGATCGAGGGCCGCGACGCGCAGGGCCGCGCGATCGACGTCAAGCTGCATCCCGGCACGCTTCAGATCGTCGAGTTCGAATTCGGGGATGACGACCACGGCCGCGAACGCGAAGGGCAGGAAAATGACTGACCAGGTTTCCGGGCTGGCCAAGGGCACTGCGACCGTGCGCGTCTGGGATCCGCTGGTTCGGGTGTTCCATTGGGGCCTTGTGGCCGCATTCGCAACCGCATGGCTGACGGCGGATGAGATGCAGCCCGTGCATGAACTCGCCGGCTATACGGTCGCAGGCCTTGTGGCCTTCCGGCTGATCTGGGGCTTTGCAGGCAGCCGCTACGCGCGCTTTGCGCAGTTCGTGAAAGGGCCGGGGGCGACGATTGCCTATCTTCGCACCATCCTGCGGGGCAATGAACGCCGCTATCTGGGCCACAACCCGGCGGGTGCTGCGATGATCCTGGCACTTCTGCTGACGTTGTCGGGCACGGCCTTCACCGGCTGGCTGATGGCGGAACCGGAACGCCTGTCGATGGTGCCCGCCTTGCCGCAAATCGTGGCCCCTGCATGGGCGGATGACGATGGCGACGAATACGGCGAGGGCCGCGAGGTCGAAGGCCCGCTCAAGGACGTGCATGAGACCCTGGCCAACCTGATGCTCTTGCTGGTTGCGGCACATGTCGGCGGTGTCGTCCTCGCCTCGATCCGCCACCGCGAGAACCTCGGCCACGCGATGCTGACCGGCGAGAAACGCGCCCCTGAACCGGGCGACATCGCCTGATCCTGTTCCCCGACCACCCTGTCCCTCGTGGTCCGACTGGCCCCGCCGCATTCCCGGCGGGGCCTTTTTCTTCCTGACGTCAAGCTGAAGCAGAAAGCGGGACGGCGTCAGGAACCGCTCAGGTCCGGGGCTCAGCTTGGCAGCATCAGATCCAAGGAGACCCAGTCATGATATCCCGACACTCCCTTCTTTTCGCCTCGACGGCCCTGAGCCTGGCTCTTGGCCTGCCGGCCCTTGCCGCGATGCAGGCCCAGGGCAACGCGCCCGACAAGTGCGGCGGCGTCTGCGCCGCTGTGTTCGACGCGGACGACCCGTCCGTGCCGCTGATCCGTGTAAGCGGAGATGACGACGATGAAGGCCAGGGATGGGTCCGTCGCGAGCATGACGACGATGACGACGATGACGATGACGAGCACTGCGATGACGACGATGACGATGGTTGCGCCGGCGCTCGCAGCAACCCTGCGCCCGCGGGCACCGTGCCCCCCCCTGCGAGCGGCCTGTTCGGCAGCGGCGCGCCGCCCGTCGCCGTAACCAAGTGACCTCCACCTGCCATCGTCCGGTCCCCGTCCTGCGGGGCCTGGCTCTTCATCGAAAGGACCTGCCATGAAATCCCTTCTCGCGACCCTTGCCCTGACCACGGCGCTGACCCTGCCGGGGCTGGCGATGGCCCGCCCCGTGACGCTGACCACCACGCTGAACAACTATGGTGGCGATGGCGCCTACCTGGCGCTTTACGTCACCGATGCCTCGGGCGCCTATGTCGGCAGCCTCTGGATGGCGGGGGGCAAGTCGAAGTACTACGAACACCTGAGCGACTGGTATGCCGCCACGGGCGGCGACCCCGCCCAGATCAACGGCATCACCGGGGCCAGCGTCGGCGCAGGCCGGACGCTGGAGATCACGCTGGACCTGGCCGATGCGCTGTTCGACGCGGGCTACACCCTGCATATCGACGCCGCGGTCGAGGACATGCGCGACAGCCCGAACGAGATCGCGGTGCCTCTGACGGCCGCAGGCGCGGGCACGCCCGTTCAGGGCCGCCGCTATATCGCCAGCTTCACCTATCAATAAGGGGACGGACCCATGATCCGTGCGCTTCACCGCTGGCCGGGGCTGGTGGCCCTTGTCCTTGTGACCATCCTCGCGCTCAGCGGTGCGGCGCTGTCGGTCTTTCCCATGGCCGAACGTCTGGCCGCGCCGCAGGCGGTGGCGGGGCAAAGTGTGGCCGACCTGGCCGCCCGGGTTGCCGCCACCCATCCGGGGTTGGAGGAGATTCGTCGTTCTCCCTCGGGCACAATCACCGCCTGGTGGTTCGATGGCGGCACGCCGGGGTCGGCGGTGATCGACCCCGCTACGGGCGCGGATGTCGGCTCGGCCGACCCGAACCCGGTGGAGCGCTGGCTGACAAACCTGCACCGGTCGCTGTTTCTGGGCGATGCCGGGCGGCTGGTGATGGCGGCGGGAGCTGCCGCGATGCTGATGCTGACCTTGTCGGGGGCCGCACTGGTCGCGCGGCGCATGGGCGGCTGGCGGCGGTGGTTTGCCCCGATGCGCGGTCCGCTGGTCGGGCGGCTGCATGTGGAGGTGGCGCGTGTCGCGGTTCTGGGCCTTGCCCTTTCGGCAGCGACGGCGCTTTGGATGACGGCCTCGACCTTCGACCTTGTGCCCGATGGCGCAGTGCGTCCGACCGAGCCCGCGGCGGTCAGCGGGCAGATGGATTTCCCGCTGGACCGGATGGCCGCCCTGCAAGAGGTGCCCGTCATCGCCTTGCGCAAGCTGAGCTTTCCCTACGCGGGCGACGCGCAGGATGTGTTCACCCTGGCCACGGATGCCGGCACCGGCCTGATCGACCAGGGGACCGGGGTGCTTTTGTCGCGGGCAGATCTGACGCCGTGGCAGCAGGTCTCGGAAACCATCTACATGCTGCACACCGGTCAGGGTGCCGCTCTGCTGGGGCTGATCCTGGGCCTGTTGGCGCTGAGCGTCCCGGTCATGGGCACGACGGGCACGCTGATCTGGATCGCCGGGCGGCGGGGTCGGCCCCGCTTGCGCGACAATGCCCCGGCAAGCCGTGCGCAGACGGTGATCCTTGTGGGCTCTGAAGGCGGCAGCACCTGGGGCTTTGCCACGACGCTTGCGCGCGCCCTGAGGGATGGCGGACAAGCCGTTCATGTCGCGCCGATGTCGGCCTTCGACCCGGCCCGTCACCCCCGGGTGGAACGCTTCGTGGTCCTGGCCGCGACCTATGGCGAAGGCGATGCGCCCGCTTCGGCCAAGGGGTTCCTTGACCGGCTGGCGCGCTTGAACACGGCTCCGGCCGCTCCGCTGGCGGTCTTGGGCTTTGGAGATCGCAGCTTTCCGGCCTTCTGCGCCTTTGCCGCCGAGGTGGAGGACACCGCCCGCGCCAAGGGCTGGGCCAGCCTCTTGCCGATGGACACGGTGGACCGCCAGTCGCCGCAGGACTTCGCCCGTTGGGGCCGGGCACTGGGGCAGGCACTTGGCCTGACGCTCGAGCTTGACCACCAGCCCGTTCGCCCCGCCGCCGACAGCCTGATGTTGATCTCGCGCCGCGACTACGGGGCCGAGGTGCAGGCCCCGACCGCGATCCTGCGCTTTGCCCTGCCCAAGGCGTCTTTCTGGGCGCGATTGACGGGCCGGGGCTTCGCGCGGTTTCAGGCGGGTGACCTTCTGGGCATCCTGCCCGAAGGCTCGGCTGTGCCGCGCTTCTACTCGCTGGCCTCCGGCAGCCGGGACGGGTTCGTCGAGCTCGTGGTGAAAAAGCACCCCGGCGGCCTGTGTTCCGGCCAACTGCTGGCGCTGGAACCCGGTGACGGCGTCCAGGCCTTCCTGCGGCGCAATCCGGGTTTCCATGCCGGGCGGGGCCGGGCGCCGCTGATCCTGATCGGGGCGGGCACCGGGATCGGGCCGCTGGCCGGGATCATCCGCGCCAATGCCCGCCGCCGCCCGGTGCATCTGCTTTTCGGGATGCGCCACACCGACAGCGACTTCCTTTATGGC
The DNA here is from genome assembly GCA_018058035.1 of Fuscovulum sp. GTDB lineage: Bacteria > Pseudomonadota > Alphaproteobacteria > Rhodobacterales > Rhodobacteraceae > Pseudogemmobacter. Next base: position 13,912 of record JAGPCN010000029.1, on the reverse strand, counting down.
GACGATCTGGCCGGGTGGCAGGCCGAGGGGCGGCTGACGCGGCTCTCTATCGCCGTCTCGCGCGGGGCCCGGCCGCATTACGTTCAGGACGCCCTGCGGGCCGAAGCGGCCGAGGTGGCCGAGGCGATCCGCAACGGCGCAAGGGTGATGGTCTGTGGCGGACGTGACATGGCGCAAGGTGTCGCTCGCGCGCTGGACGATATCCTTGCGCCCATGGGCCTGACGCCCGCGATGCTGAAGGCCGGGGGGCGCTATGTCGAAGATGTCTACTGACCTGATCCGCCATGCCTTGAACGGCCCGACCATGGGCACCCGCTGGACCGCGCTGTTCTTTGCGCCGCCGGGGTTTGACCCCGGCCCTGTACAGGCCGCCCTCCAGGCGGCGGTCGATGCGGTGGATGCGCAGATGTCCACATGGAAGCCGGACAGCGACCTGATGCGCCTGAACGCGGCGCCCTTGGGCGAATGGCGGGACCTCCCCCCCGATCTGGCGCGGGTGCTGGCCCTTGGAATCGACATCGGCCTCGCCTCGGGCGGGGCCTTCGACATCGGGATGGGCGACGTGGTGGGCGCCTGGGGGTTTGGCCCTGCCGCCGCCGATCCGCTGGCCATCCGCGCCGCGATGCAGGCGCCCCGGCGCCCGGCGCATGAGGTGCTGGACCTTGACGGCAACCGGGTGCGCAAGACCGCGCCCGTCACGCTGGACCTGAACGGCATCGCCAAGGGCCATGGCGTGGACCGGCTGGCCGAGGTGTTGCAGGACCACGGCATCCGGGCTGCACTGGTTGGCATCGACGGCGAGATGCGCGCCCTGGGCCTTCGCCCCGACGGCGGCCCCTGGACCATCGCGGTCGAGGCCCCGGACCGGGACCGCCGCGCGCCGCATTCCATCCTGACCTTGCAGGATGCCGCAGTGGCGACCTCGGGCGATTATCGCCACTGGGTCACCGTCCAGGGTCGACATTTGTCGCATACGATGGACCCAAGGCGCGGCGCGCCGCTTGTCGATTCCCCCGCATCCGTGACCGTGATCGCGCCCACCTGCGCGAGGGCCGATGCCTGGGCGACGGCGCTGATGGTGACGGGCCTTGCTGCGGGTGCGCAACTGGCAGCGACACAGGGTCTCGACGCCCTGTTTCTTGTGCGCGATGGGGCAGGTGACGTGCAACGCCTTGGCGTCGGACGTCTTTTTTCGAACAAGCCCGCGGCGACGGTCACGGCCGCCACAGGCTGACCCCTTCGGACCACGCGCAGACAGACCGGCTCTGGACCCTTCGCCTTGGCATTGCCCTTGCGGGCATTTTGGGAGGGCTGGGGCTGCAGTTGGCCCAGGCACGCGGACCTTGCGC
>JAGPCN010000029.1:9742-12463 GCA_018058035.1 Fuscovulum sp. | reverse complement strand
GCCCATCGGCGTTGTGACGACCATTGCCGCGCCGGCCGCTTTGCCATCGGCGCAACGGCATACCCATCGGTTCATCCTGCCAAGGGGCATCCGGTGCGGCTTCATGTGACGATGGAATAGAACGCCCTACCTTTTCGTTGTCCTCCCAAACCAGGAGTGCGGCTTGGCAACGACGTTTCATCATGACCTGATTGCGCTGGTTCCGAAACTCAGGCGTTTTGCCCTCAGCCTTTCCGGCAATCGGCAGGACGCCGACGATCTGGTGCAGGCCGCCTGCGAAAAGGCGCTGCGCAACCAGGCGCAGTTCCGGCCGGGCACAAGGATGGACAGCTGGATGTATCGCATCGTGCAGACCCAGTGGCTGGACGAGCGTCGCCGCGCCCGCACGCGCGGAGTGGTGGTCGATCCCGATGGCCTGGACCTGGGCGATGGCGGCAAGGCGGCCAGCCTGCCGGAAAACCGCATCATGCTGGCGCGGACGGCCAAGGCGATGGACAGCCTGCCCGAGGCGCAGAGGGTCGTCCTGTCCTTGGTCGCCGTCGAAGGGCTAAGCTACAAGGAGGCGGCAGAGGTGCTGGAAGTGCCGGTGGGAACGGTCATGAGCCGCCTTGCCCGGGCGCGCGACGCGCTTTTGCCGATGCTGGGTGAAAGCCGGGGAGGGCGCCAGTGATGGAAACCGTGATGGACAAGGACCGCCTGGCCGCCTTCGTGGACGGAGAGCTGTCGCCCGAAGAGGCGGCGGCGGTGGTGCTGCATCTGGCCGACCACCCGGACGACCAGGCCTATGTCGACGACCTGTTCGCCGCCAATGCCGCGTTGGCCGAGGCGTTTTCCGCCCCGCTGGACGAACCGGTGCCCGAGGCGATCCGCGCCGCGATCCTGGGCAAGGGAGCCGGCGAGGCGGCCGGCAAGGTGGTGGCCTTCCGGCCGCGGACCACGCGGTATCGCTGGGCGGCGGGCGGCGCGGCGCTGGCCGCGGGGCTGGCCGCTGCGGTCTTCCTGCTGTCGGGTCCGCCGCCGCTCGGCGGTCTTGCTCCGGGCCTTCTGGCGGCAGACGGGTTGGCCGGTGTGCTGGAAACCCAGGCCGCCGGCGTGCCGGTGTTGCTGGACGATGGGCGCGAGGCGATGGTCCTGGCCACCTTTGTGCTGCCCGAGGCCGGCTATTGCCGCGAGTTCGAGGTGATCGACACCGCGGCGGCGCGGATCGACTATGCCGTTGCCTGCCGCGAAGCGGCCGGTTGGTCGCTGCGCCTGTCGCTGGCCGAAGGCACCAAGGTCGATGCCGCCAGCCAAGGCTTTGCAACCGCCTCGGGCCAAGAGGCGCTGGCCCTGATGTCGCTGCTGGATGGCGGCAGCACCGCCGTCGCCCTGGACGCCGGGCAAGAGGCCGAAGCCCTGGCCAAGGGCTGGACCTTGCCCTGACCTTTCCTCTGACCGGTCCTTCGGTCTGCAGCCCCCGGTTCCACGCCGGGGGGCTTTGTTCTGGCGGCCGCCGGTCGCGGCGACATGGCAAGGGGCGGCACCCGTCCGGATGCCGCCCCAGCCCCCGGCCCTTGCGGGATCAGAGGAAGTCGAACGTCGGCTGGTAGTCGAACTTGATCGCGTTGCCGAGGTCGAAGGGCTGCGTCACGCCGTCCAGCCGCATGGTCTGCGAGCCATAGGCAACGGTCGCACCGGCGGCGTCATAGGTGACGCGCACGTCGTCCAGCGTCAGCCCCAGCACCTCGGCAAAGAAGATCTGGTCGCCGGCCGAGGCGTTGAAGTCGGTCACCCGGTCGCCGTTGCCGAAGACAAAGGCATCACCGCCGGCGCCGCCGGTCAGCACGTCGCGCCCGGCGCCGCCGTCCAGCAGGTCGCCGCCAGCATCGCCGAACATCCGGTCGTTCCCGGCCCGACCCAGCATCCGGTCGTTGCCAAGGCCGCCGCGCATGACGTCGTTGCCAAGCCCGCCGTCCATCCGGTCGTTGCCGTCGCCGCCGTTCATCGTGTCATTGCCGCCGCGGCCATACATCGTGTCGTTGCCGTCCAGGCCCGACATGGCGTTGGACAGGCTGTTGCCGCTCAGCGTGTTGTCGGCATCGTTGCCGACCAGGGTGACCGGCGGCGGAGGCTGCACGACCGGAACGCCGGTAAAGCCGCCGACATTGGTGTAGGGCACCGTCGTGCCGGCCTCCAGCGGCGTCGTCGAGATGACGATCTTTTCCAGCTGGATGCCGGCATAGGCGCCGCCGCTGCCCGGCGCGGGCGATTCCGAGATGTAGAAGAAGTCCGGCCCCTGCTTCGACTGGTCGGGGTCGATGTCCAGCGGGTTGGTCGGCTGGGTGAAGGTGGTGACCCGGCCACCGGCGGTGGTGACGGTCAGGCCCAGAACCGTGCCCGCCCCGCCGACCACCGCGCCGGTCGCCGGGTCCAGCGCGTCGGGGGCCAGGGTCAGCGTCACGGTATCGCTGGCGCCGAACCAGACGCGGCCGATCTCGACATGCGTGGTCAGGCCGTTCGCATCGAACTGCAGGGCTTCACCGATCTGGTCGCCACGGAGGGTTAGGGTGATCATGGTGTGGTTCCTCTGGTCATGGATGTCAGGGAGTTGGTTCCCGCTTCGACAACGCGCCAGCGCCGGCCCTATTCCGGGGAAAAATGAAAAACGGGCGGACCCTTGCGGATCCGCCCGTTCCCCCATGGTCGCACCGTCCCCGGGCGGCCGACCCGGGGCGCGCGCGC
>JAGPCN010000029.1:0-9642 GCA_018058035.1 Fuscovulum sp. | reverse complement strand
TTCCGCCGCGCCCCGCCCGTCACCATCATGGACCTGTCAGGGAAGAAGGCCCTGCATCTGCCGCTCAAGCCGCCGCAGGTCGCGCAGGATCTGCGCCTCGGCAGCCTGCAGGTCCTGCACCGGCGGTGAGGGGCGGTCGGACGCCACCTTGGCGCGCGTCAGCGCCGGCACGGCCGGCGAAATGCGGCCACGGATCTGGTCATGCGGCGTGGTCGCCATGGCCTGCGGAGCGGCCGGCGTCTCCGGCAGTGCCGCGATCGCCGCCCGCTCTTTGGTGGTCAGGGGCAGCGCCATCGTCACGTCCTGCAACGCCGCCAGTTGCCGGGGCCAGACCGCCAGCGCGAACAGCGTCACCAGCACCGCCGTCACCGGCGCCAGCGGCAGCGCCAGGCGTAGCAGGTCGGCCGGGGCAAACCCCGCGCCCTCTGCCTGCCTGAAGATCGCAACCGGCTTGGCCGAGGCCATCAGCGTCTGGCAAAAGCCGGTGCCCATCACGGCCACCATCACCAGAACGGCCGGGTCATGCCCCACGGCCGCCGCGCGGCAGGGGCCGGGCGGCGGAAAGTGTAGGTGCAGCAAGGGTCATGTCTCGGGTCTCCTCGGGCAGGTTGCTGCCCCAGGAACGCGGCTCCCCCGCCCGCCTATTCCGCAGACGCCCCGCAAAGGGCCGCAACCGACAGGATGCCGGCCCCGAACACCTCGTCCGCGCCCTTGGCGCCGGCATCCACCGTCATCGCGCGCAGCGCGGCCGCCAGGTCGGCCGGCGTCCAGTCGGGGTGGCGCGACGCCAGAATCGCCGCCGCCGCCGTCACATGCGGCGCGGCATAGGATGTGCCCGTGCGCGGCTTCACCCCCTTGACCGAGGCCGCGGCCCAGACCTCGACCCCCGGTGCGGCGATGTCGACATGCGGCCCGCGCTGCGCCTTGCGGTAGATGCGCCCGCCGGGGTCGACCGCCGTGACCGCCAGCGCGCCGGCATGGGCGGCCGGCCAGGCGGGCGGGGCGGTCGGCCCGGCATTGCCTGCCGCCGCCACCACCAGCACCCCCGCCACCTCGACCGCGCCCAGCATGTCGGTCAGTACCGCGTTCTCGGGCCCCGCCAGCGACAGGTTGGCCACCCGCACGCCGCGCTGCACCGCCAGGTCCAGCGCCCGCACCAGGGACACCACATCCGCCCGCTGGTCGCCGCCGGCATTGGTGAAGACGTCGATCGCCAGCACCGGCGCCTCGGGCACCAGGCCCGGCGCGCGCGGCTCGTGCCCGACCAGAAGCGACAGCACCGCCGTGCCATGAACGACCGAGGACTCCGGCGCCGCTTCCTCGGTCAGACGTGCCAGTTCGACCTCTGCCGCCGCCAGCCCCGCGTGATCGGGGTTGATGCCGGTGTCGATCACCGCCACCGGCTGCGTTACCCGGCAGGTCGGCGGGCGCGAGACGGGCCACCCGATCAGCGCCTGTGCCTCGCAGTTCAGATGGGCGCAAGGCGCCGGTTGCGCCGGTTGCGCCGGAAGGGCCGCGGGAACCGGGGCCTCTCCCTGCCGGTAATAGTGGTTGAAGTCGGCATTGCCGCCGGTCGGGCGGGCGCGGACACGGTCGCGCGCCTCGGTCAGGCTCAGGGCCGGCGGAATGCGCAGGCGGAGCACTTCGGGGCCATTGGTCAGGATCGACTGGCGCTCGATCAGGCCGAAGCCTTCTCCCGTCAGGCCGATGAAGTCGGCCTCGCTCAGGCCGGTCACGACGATCTCGTCGGGCGCGCGATCCGGCAGGGCCCGCAGGACTGGCGCCGATGCCGGTGCCGGCCGGCGTACGGTTCTAGGCGTCTTGGGCTTGCCGGGGGGGGCGCCTCCGCCCCCACCGCCCGAAACTGCCCCGCCGCCGCCATCATCGTCGTCATCGCCGCCGTCGTCATCGTCGTCCTGGGCCCAGGCCGGGCCCCCGAGCGTCGGATAGGGGGGGCACCCCACGGCAAGGCACAGGGCCAGCAGCAGCGCAATCCGCCAACGCATCCCCTCTTTCGGACCGGACATATCGGCCTCCTTCCATCCAGCGTCGCAACCCGATAACGCGGCACCCGGGGAATTATTCCCATTCGCCAGGCTGTCCAGCGCAGATTGCCGCGTGCAGGTGTTCCCAAGCTGGGGCGGGATGACCGGTTCCGCATCCGCTTTCTCGAACCCACAGGGGCTCTTTTGCACAAATCGGCCTTTGACCGGACGCCCCCTTTTGCCGGGCAGACCTGTCCTGAAACCTCCGGGAGGTTTGTGCCAGGCGTGATGACGCCGTCCAGGAAGCCGCAAGCGAGCGCCATTGGCGCGACAGGGCCTGTGATGGATGCCCACCTGGACCTTGGCGCGCAGACGGTCGAAGTCGCGGGCTGACAGGCGCTGGCCCGGCGGCTTGACGCAAGCCGCATCCTGGTCTTGGCCCGGCTTCGGCTGGTGCACCCGACCCTGATGCCGGTGCAGTCCACCAGCAGGTGCCGCGGCCTTTCCGGGCCGCAATGGGGGATGTACTCCGTCAGGGCCTTATGGCGGTTAGACGGTGTGCTGACCTCGGGCGGCCGGCCGCGCTTGCCGGCGGGCGCAGCTTCCCAGGTCCTTGCGGGGTCGAAGCGGATGGCCAGCGCGCTTCAGCGCCTTGTCGTGGCTCGGCCGGGTCCGGGCACGATACCCAGGGATGCCGGCCTGCTCATGCCCTCCAGCGACCCCGCAGGGTTCCCGAGTGAACCCCTGATCAGATTGGGACAACAGGGCCTGCCGCTGGCCAAAGTTGCGCCACAACGCCCTGTGCTGCCCTTCATGCGTCGCCCGAGCCACCTGGCTCAGGCATCATGCTGGGCTTGGCGAAGCCAGCTTCGCTTGCGATTTCGGCTGGAGCCTTCCTGTCGGCAGGAACCTGCGCCCGGTCAGCGACCAGAGTCGCAAGAGCAGTGCCTGATGGGGATTCAGGCGACGTTTCTCCTGCGCCAGGCCCCTGTGATCCTGTTCTGGCGACCTGGGCCGGTCCCTGCACGGAAACCACCCGCCGAGGATCTTGGTCCGGCCGGCAGACACAGGGAGGGCGCGGTTGAAGCCGGTCTTTCCCGGGCGCCCTGTCGCGGCCCGCACGAAGAAGGGGCCGGGGATTGCCCCCCGGCCCCTGTCGTTTCCGGCTGCAACCGGTCAGAGCAGCTGGATCACCGACCCGCTGGCCGCAAAGTCCGCGGCCGTGAAGGTGCCGGTCAGGTCGATGCGCAGGTCGGCGCCGGCGGTGGCGTCCAGGCCGATGTGCAGGGTGCTGACCCCGCCCGCGCTGCTGACCTGCACCTGCCCCGCGGTGACGGCCCCGCCGCCTCCGGCGGTGACACTGCCGGTCAGGGCCAGGCCCTGCAGGACCAGGATGTCGCCGCTGTCGGCATCGGTGATCAGGTCGCGTCCGGCATTGATCAGGTCGCTGAACTCGAAGGCATCGGCCCCGGCACCGCCGGTCAGGATGTCGTTGCCCTTGCCGCCGTTCAGGTGGTCGGTCCCGTTGCCGCCCGCCAGCGTGTCGCCCAGGTCGAAGCCGAACAGGAAGTCGCTGCCGTTGCCGCCGGTCAGGTTCAGCCGCTCCATCCCGGCGAAGTCGGCGATGTATTTCCCGTCGGTCGAGGCGATCCGGTAGTACCCGCCGCTGTAGTAGGCCATCCGCAGCCCCGAAGTGGCCAGGCTGGCGTTCAGGATGAAAGTGTCGGTGCCCAGGCCGCCATCGGCGGATTCGCGCATGCCGCGGCCCAGGTTGATCACGTCGTCGCCGTTGCCGGTGTTCACCACGTCATTGCCGCGCGCGGCACTGAGGTTGATGACATCGGCCCCCGCGCCGGTGGTCAGCTGCACGTTCTCGATGCCGGTCAGCCGGGTGCCGGGGCCGGTGATGGTGCCCGCTCCGGTCGCAGTAAGGGTCAGCGTCATGGCGGTGGCCAGGCTGGCGTAGTTGCCGATGTAGGTGTCGGTGCCCGCGCCGCCGGTGATGACATCCTTGCCGGCGCCGCCGTTCAGCACGTCGTTGCCCGCCCCGCCGTTCAGCGTGTCGGCATTGCCGCCGCCGTCCAGCCGGTCATTGAAGGCCCCGCCGGTGATGTCGAAGCGGTCAAAGTTGATCCACTCGGCCCAGGAGGTGCCATCGGCCATCTGGTAGCGATAGTAGCCGCCCGAGTAATAGGCGTTGTAGACCGACGAGGTCGCCGAGGCATAGTCCAGCGACAGCACGTCGATCCCGGCGCCGCCGTCCATCGTGTCGCGGCCCAAGCCGGCGGCCACGGTGTCGTTGCCGCCGGTGGTCGAGATCCAGTCGTTCAGGGCATAGCCTTCGGTGTTGATGCTGTCGGCGCCGTTGCCGGTGGACAGGCTCAGCTGTTCGATGCGCAGGACCGACAGGCCCAGCGTCGTCAACTGCGCCGTGGTCTGGCCAAGGCCGGCGTTGAACACCACCTTGCCCTGCGCCGAGATGTCGCCGACCCACAGGTCCTCGCCGGCGCCGCCGTCGATCACCGCATCGCCGATTCCGCTGGACAAGGTATCGTCGCCGCCATTGCCGCGCAGCGTGTCGTTCAGCGCCCCGCCGACCAGGTAGTCATCCCCGGCGCCGCCGGTCATGTCGAAGATCTCGAAGCCCTGGTAGTCCAGCTGATCCTCGCTGGAGGCGTGGTAGCGGTAATAGCCGCCGCTGTAGTAGCCGTGGGTGATGCCGTCGTCGTCGTCGGTGATGCCGCTCCAGTCCATCACCAGGCGGTCGGCGGTGCCGTCGCCGCCATGGGTGATGTCGATGCCGCGGCCGGTGCTGACCACGTCGTTGCCGGCGCCGGTGTTGATGACGTCGTCGAAGATGCCGGCGCTGGCAGTCACCCGGTCGATGGCATTGCCGCCGGTGTAGTCAAGCCGCTCGACCCCCGACAGGGTGGTGCCGTAGTTGGTGGTCTGGGCAACCAGGTCGACCACGGTCAGCGCGAAGCGGTCCGAGGTGTCGGCGACCCACAGGTCGGTGCCGGCGCCGCCGTCGATCACGTCATCGCCCTGTCCGCCGGCCAGCAGGTCGTTGCCGCCGTTGCCGACCAGCGTGTCGTTCAGCCCGGCGCCGTACAGCGCGTCGTGCCCGATCCCGCCTTGCAGGTGGTACTGTTCGAAGCCCTGGTAATCCAGCTGGTCCTCGCCGTTCGAGTAACGGTAGTAGCCGCCCGAGTAATAGGCGTGGCTGATGTTCAGCGTCGGGTCGGTCACGGCCGACCAGTCCATGTGCAGGGTGTCGATGTCGGCATCGCCCACATCCTCGCCGCCATGCGCCAGGTCGATACCGCGGCCAAGGGCGACCTGGTCGTCGCCGGTGCCGCTGTAGACCTGGTCATCGCCGCCGAAGGCTTCGGTGTTGATGGTGTCGGCCCCGGCGCCGGTGGTGAGGGTGATGGCCTCGATGCCGTTCAGGTTCGCTCCGGTGGCGGCGATGGTGGCGGTGCCCACGGCCAAGAGGGTCAGGCCGACATCGGTGGCCAGCGTGGAATAGTCGGCCTCCCAGCGGTCCGATCCGGCGCCGCCGATCATCGTGTCGGCACCCAGGCCGCCGCTGATCCAGTCATTGCCGCCGCCGCCGACCAGCCGGTCGTTCAGCGCGCCGCCCACCAGCATGTCGTCGCCCGACCCCATCGTCAGGTCGAAGCGTTCGAAGTTCAGGTAGTCGACGGTGGTCAGGAAATCGTCGGTGTAACGGTAGTATCCGCCGCTGTAGTAAAGGTGCCGGATGTCGGCGGTGCTGCTGGAAAAGTTCAGTTTCAGGGTGTCGATGCCACCCAGGGCATCGACCGAAAAGCTGTCGCTCGGGGTGATCGTGATCAGATCGTTGCCCGCCGAGGGGGTTCCGGTGACCGGCATGTCTTCCTCCAGGTGAAAGGTCTTGGAGGCCGAGTCTGACAGGGTTGGGCGGCCGCGCCATGATCCTGCTCATGGCGAAAATTCCGGGCAGCGATAAGATCTTGGGGGGTTCTGATCCGAATTTCCCGTGGCGGTTGCAAGGCGCCCCGAGCAGGTGCCCGGGCGGGTGAATCACCCTTGGCCGGGTGGACGGGCAGACGTCGCCGCCGCCCGTCGCAAGGCCCTGTGCCCGGATCAGTCGCCGGCGGCTTCGGTGCCGGTGGCCATGTTCGAATGGTCCATGGCGGAATGGTCCGCGCCGCCCGGCGGGTCGACCATGAACTCGACCTCAACCCGGCCGGCGGTTTCAAAGATCAGCACGCCCGGCACCATCTGGCCTTCGGCCAGCGGCTGGGTCAGGCCCATCAGCATGACGTGGTAGCCGCCCGGTTCCAGCACCACGGTTTCGCCGGCCGGGATCTCCAGCGCCTCGACATGGGCCATGCTGGCCACGCCATCGGCGTCGACCGTGCTCTGGTGCAGCATGGCGTGGTCGGCGACCGGGATTTCCACGCCGATCAGACGGTCGGCCGTCGGGCCCGAGTTGGTGATGCCCATGTAACCCGCCGCCGCCATCGCGCCCGGCGCAGGTTGCGGGATGTTGGGGTGGATGATCTCGATCGCCCCGGCGGTGACGCCATGGGCATGGGCGGCGGGCGACAGCAGCAGGGCGGCCAGCAGCGCGGCAAGCGAGGCACGGATCGGCTTCATCGGTTCGGTTCCTTTCGGTCTGGTTGGTCTGGTTGGTCGGTTTCGCGCTGGACGGGGCCGCCCGGCGCGGGCAGGGTGGAAAAGGACCCCGTCCGGCACGAAACCGGACGGGGCCAGTCGCGGCCCGCGCCCCACGGGAAAAAGGGCACGGACCACCGGCCTTGCGGGGTAACGGGACGCCTCCCCCCCGCAAGGCCGGGGAAACCTATCCGCCGGGCGCCGGCATCATGCGGCCGGCGCGGGCGGGGTGGTCTTCGGGCCAGGGGTCCGAAAACCGCGGATCGGTCAGAAAGCCCGGATCGGTCAGGCTGTCCAGAAAGGCGATCAGGTCGGCGATCTCGGCCTCGGACGCGGCAAAACCCTGGATCATGCCGTCCTTCATCGGATGGCCGGGCGCGCGGCCCGCGTTGGCATAGTGCAGGATCACGCCGCGCAGGTCGGGGATCGAGCCGTCGTGCATGTAGGGCGCGGTCACCGCCACGTTGCGCAGGCTGGGTGTGCGAAAGCGCCCGGCATCCTGCGGCCGGCCGGTGATCTCGATCAGGCCGGGCACGGTGGCGGGGTAATCGGCGTAAAGCCCGGTGTTGTGAAAGCCCACCTCGGCCTGCGGCATCAGCGCGGTTTGCAGCGTGTCGGTGAAATGCACCCCGGAATGGCAGTGGTAGCATTCGAAGCGGTGGTCGAAGAACAGTTGCTCGCCGCGCTGCGCGGCGTCGGACAGGGCGGCGGGGTCGCCGCGCTTGAAGCGGTCGTAGGGCGCATCGACCGAGATCAGGCTGCGCTGAAAGGCCGCCAGCGCGCGGGTCACGGTGAAGAGGTCGGGCGCCGGCCGGTCGGGGAAGGCCGCCGGAAAGGCGGCGGCATAGACCGGATCGGCGGCCAGCGCGGCAAAGATCGCCGCCTCGTGCCCGGTGCTGCCCATCTCGTCGGGGGTTTCGCCGAACAGCGGCACCAGGGCCTGGAACTCCAGGCTGGTCATGTGCGGATTGGCCCAGGTCAGGACCGGCAGGTAGCCCACATTGGCCAGCGAGGGCGCGTTCTTCACCCCCACCGTGCCATTGATCCCGACGGGCACCGCGCGCCCGTCGGTAAAGGCCAGCGCCTGCACATGGCACGAGGCGCAGGCGATCGTGCCGTCGCGCGACAGCCGCGCGTCGTAGAAGAGGTGGCGCCCCAGTTCCACCCGGGCCGCCGACATCGGGTTGTCGGCGGGCACCGGCGGGGGCGGCATCCAGTCGGGCAGCGGCCAGTCGTATCCGGCATCCTGGGCAAATACGGCCCCGGCCAGAAGACAGGCCGCCACCGCAAGGGCAGGGCGTCGCATGGCGTCAGCGCATCGAGACAAGAGACTGGATGCCGGCGGGAACCTCCATGTAGGGCAGGCCCAGCCGGGCCATCACGGTCAGGCAATCGGCATCCTTCAGAAAGGCCATGCAGCCCGGCGAGGTGTCGGGCGCGTTCACCGTCAGGTCGGCTTCGGCGACCACGGCGGCCGGGTCGATGACCACGGTGTTCACCGCCGGGTCAAAGCCGTCCAGCCGGATGGCGATGCGGTTGGGGTTGGCGCAGGCGGTCGGGGCCGTGGTCTTCGAGGCGGCCTCGCAGAGGGTCGAGCCGAGGTGCAGGAACCAGCCCTTGGCATTGCCCGCCCCTTCCGTGACCCCTTTGGACGCGCTGGCCATGGCCTCTGGCACCAAGTCGATGCGCAGGAACTTGTAGCCGCCCTGCCAGTTCCAGAACATCGCGGTGGTGTTCAGCGGCGCCGGTGAAACGGTGGGGTCGCCGTGGTTCTGCGCAAAGGGCACGCCGATGGTAAAGGCCAGGCCGGTATAGTCGCCCTCGGGCACGGTGCCGCGCAGCGTGGTGTTGGTGCCGGCGGTGCCGTTGGCGCAGGCGCCCGTGGCATCCTCGAAATCCAGCAGGGCCAGGTCGTCCAGCTGCCACTGGCCGTCCTGGTCCAGCGCGACGGGCTGCAGGCTGCCGTCGGCCCTGACCAGCGCGACCTCCGAGACGAACAGCCGGAAATCGACCGCCTGAACCGTGGCCTTGGTGCTGCCAAGGTCGGCATAGCTGGCGTCGCAGGCAAAGGGCTTGCCGCCGATTTCCGCGGCAAAGGGAATGGCGACGGGGGTATCGGCCAGCGCCGGGGCGGCGATCATGGCGGCAACAAGGGCGGCGGGCGCCGCAAGGGGGAAACGGGTCATGGGTGTGCTGTCCTGTGGCTGGGGCGCATCTGGGCGCCCGGAATCGGATCGGGTTTCGGAAGAACGCGATCAGGCCAGAGGAGGCGCGCGCAGCCCGCGCGACGGGTCAAGGATGCGGCGCACTGCCCGGCTTTCGCGCGGCGCGACGATGGTGGCGACAAAGACCAGGTCGGCATCGCGAAGGCGCGGGGTGGCGGGCGGCAGGTCGGCGCCGCCGGCGATCTGGCAGGCCGGACAGTCGCGATGGTCGGGTCGCCCGTCACCATCGGCATCGGTGCAAAGGTCGGCCAGATCGCCCCCGGCCTGCAGGAAGGCCTGCAACGCCGGATCCTCGGCCGAGGGCAGCCGATGCGCAAAGCCCGTCGCCACCAGGGCGACGGTCAGGGCGGCCAGAACCAGCAGCCGCTGCAGGAATGGAACCAGGCTACGCATCACGCGGCCAGTCATGCCCCAAGTCCGGCGGCCGGACAACCGGGATAAGGGGGCGTCACTTTGCCGCCGCCCCCAACCGCCGGCCCCGGGCCTACTTCAGCTTGATGCAGAAATGCTTGCGCACCGGCTTTTCGATCTTCCAGGTGCCCTTGAAGCCCGGCTCGACCACGAAGCCATCGCCCGGGCGCAGCGTCACCGGGGCGCCGCCGTCCGGAGTGATGGTGATCTGGCCCTCGATCAGATGGACGAATTCGTAGAACTTGTAAGAGGCATGCCAGGTGCCCGGGCTTGCCTCCCAGGTGCCGCTGATCACGCTGCCGTCGATCGAGGTGTGCTGCACCCAGGTCTTCATCATGGGCGTGCCCTCGACCTTGGTC
>JAGPCN010000248.1 GCA_018058035.1 Fuscovulum sp. | reverse complement strand
CTTGAACCCCGACCGCCCCCGCGACTGTATGCGGAGAGCGGCTTTCCATCGGCCACTGGCCCCTCGGGGCTGGGAAGGCGGAAAGCAGCCTCGACCCGCGAGTCAGGAGACCGGCCAGGCGAAGGAAACCCGAACTGCCGTCGGGTGTGACGGCAAGGAGCATATGATGAACATGACGACCACGACCACGACCCGCGCTTCCGAAAAGACCACCGCCCTTTTGTCCGTTCTGGGCATGCTGATGCTGGGCATGGTGATCCTGTTCGCCGCCGGTCACGCGCAGTCCGCCACCCTGCATGACGCTGCCCATGACGTGCGTCACGCGACCGGCTTCCCCTGCCACTGACGCCCATTACCCCATGATCCAACGGATGCTGACCAGCGCGCTTGTCGCTGGTTGTGCGGCATGGCTGCTTGCGGCCGTGCTGCATTTCGCTTTCGTGCAGAAGTACATCCTTCTGGGCGAGGAATATGAAACCGGGGCCGCCGTGCATTACGCAGGCGTCGCCCCCGCAACCGAGGCTGCGGCGACGACGGAGGCCCACAGCCATGACGGCGCCGAACCGGCGCATGATCACGGTGACGGCGAAGAGGTCTCGACCGTCACCCGCAACCTCTGGACGACCGTGTTCTTCGGCCTCGTCTATGTCGCCTATGCGCTGATCCTGGTCGCAGGCTTCGGCCTTGCCCGCGTCTACGGCAAGACCATTACCGCACGCGCGGGCCTTGTCTGGGGCATCGCCGGGTTTGCGGCCTTCCAGCTTGCACCCGCCATGGGCCTTGCGCCGGAACTGCCCGGCACGCTCGCCGCCGACCTTGGCGCGCGGCAGGTCTGGTGGTGGGGCACGGTGGCCTCGACCGCTATCGGGCTCGGTCTCCTCGGCTATGGCCGCGGCCTCGTGACCACCGCGATTGCCGTCGTCCTGTTGGTCGCGCCGCATGTCATCGGCGCGCCGGAGCTGGAAGGCTTCAGCGGCGTCGCCCCGCCCGAGGTCGCCGCCGCCTTCTCGGCCCGCGTCCTTGGCGTCGGCCTTGCCGTCTGGGCCCTGATGGGCTGGGTCGCAGGCTTCGTCTGGGCCAGGGGCGCTGACACGACCGCCTGACTGCGATAACAGACTGCGGTCCCCTGACCGGGGGCCGCAGCATCAGAAAGACCGCAATGACCACGCTTTCCCTCATCGGCATCGGCACCGGCAACCCGGACCATGTGACCGGCCAGGCGATCAAGGCCCTGAACGCCGCCGACCTGATCCTGATCCCCCGGAAGGGCGAGGCGAAATCCGATCTCGCCGACCTTCGCCGCCAGATCCTGTCGCAGGTGCTGACCGCCCCGGTCCCGGTCGCCGGTTACGACGTGCCGGGCCGCGCCGATCAGGACGACTATCTCGGCGCGGTGAACGACTGGCACGATGCCATCGCACAGGTCTGGGCCGCGACCATCGCCGCCCACCGCTCCGGCGCGGCAAATGTCGCACTGATGGTCTGGGGCGATCCCTCGCTCTACGACAGCACCCTGCGCATCGCCGCCCGCCTGCCCGGCGTGGCCGTCAAGGTCATCCCCGGCATCACCAGCCTGCAAGCCCTGACAGCGGCCCATGCCATCCCGCTCAATACCCTCGCCGCGCCCGTGACCATCACCACCGGGCGGCAGTTGCGCGACCACGGCTGGCCCGAAGGTGCCGTGACGCTGGCCGTGATGCTGGACAAGGGCGGGGCCTTCACCACCCTCGACCCCGAGGGTGTGACAATCTGGTGGGGCGCTTATGTCGGCATGCCCGAGGAAACCTTGATCCACGGCCCCCTCGCCGAAGTCTCCCAAGAAATCCTTGCCACCCGTGCGACGCTCCGCGCCGAACACGGCTGGATCATGGACATCTACCTTCTCCGCCGTGGCGGCGATGTCTGACCTGATCGCCCGCGCGCTGCCGGTCTACGAGTTGGCCGAGGGCACCCCCCTGATCCTCCTCAACCGCTCGGAAAACGAGACCTGGCGCGCTGGCCCGCTCATCCTCCGCCTTCACCGGCAGGGCTATCACACGAAACCCGAAATCGCCTCCGAACTCGCCTGGCTGACCGCCTTGCAGGACTTGCCCGGCCTGAACACCGTCCGCCCAATCCCCGGCGCGCAGGGCCTCGTCACCGAAATCGGCAGCCGTTTCCTCGTCGCCTTCGCCCCCATCCAGGGCCAGGAACTGCAACCCGGCGACGATCTTGCCCGCTGGTTCGCGCCCCTGGGCGAGATCACCGCCCGCCTGCACCTGCATGCAAGGGCATGGACCCCGCCCCAGGGCTTCACCCGCAAGCGCTGGGACGTGGAGACCATCCTTGGCCCCGATCCCCACTGGGGCCACTGGCGGCAGGCGCAGGGACTTGATCCGCAGGGGGCTACCCTCCTCGCCCGCGCGACGGACGCACTGGCGATCAAACTCCACGCCTACGGCACCGGCCCCGAAACCTTCGGCCTGATCCATGCCGACCTCCGCCTTGCCAACCTGATGGTGAACGGCGACACCCTTACCGCCATCGACTTCGACGATTGCGGCTTCGGCTGGTGGGCCTACGACCTCGCCGCCGCCCTGTCCTTCTACGAGACCGACCCAAGGCTGCCCGACCTTATCGCCTGCTGGGTCGAGGGCTACAGCCGGATCGCCCGCCTCCGCCCCGAAGACCGCGCCATGATCCCGTCGCTCATCTTCCTGCGCCGGGTTCTGCTGACTGCCTGGCTTGCCACCCGCGCCGACAGCGACACCGCGCAAGGCTTCGGCGGCCCGGTCTATACCCAAGGCACGCTGGAGCTGGCCGAGCGTTACCTGACCGACGGCCTGTCCGCCTTCCGTCCCTGACCGCTCCTCGACGGTCCCGAAGCGCCCAAGTGACGATCAACCCAACCGCCGCCACAGCCCACCGGACCGCCCCGGCGGGTCAAGGCTCCTGACTGCCTCGGAAGCCGACAATCAGAATAGGACAAGAAGACAAAGGCGCCGCCGCGCAAACGCGCGGAAACTGGTTTCCAGAGTCCTGATGCCCACACACAAGACGTTGAAATCAGTGATACTGGAAACCCGTCCTGCGTGGACGGATCAGGCCGTCAGGGCCTCGGCCCCCACCTCGTACAGCCCCGCCGCGCCTTCCTTCGCCTGGGTCAGCAGGGCCGCATGTTCGGGCAGAAGCCGCCGGATCATCACCCTTGCCAGCGCCTCGCGACCGGGATCGGCCAGCATCGCCGTCAGGTGGGCATGCCCCCCCAGCACCCGAGCGAAGGCCCGCAGGTAGGGCACCGCCCCGGCGAAACGGTCGTTCAGGGGCAGCGCAACCAAAGCCTCCGTCCCCTCCCGCAGCGCCTCGGCTGCCGACCAGACCTCGCCCGCCAGATCGGGATGGGCGGGCCGCGCCGCCTCGGCCCCGCGCTGGACCTCGTCGATCAGCCGGAACGCGGCCTCGCCCCCGTCGGCCAGCTTGCGGCCCACCAGATCCATCGCCTGAATGCCGTTGGTGCCTTCATAGATCGGCAGGATGCGGGCATCGCGCAGGAACTGCGCCGCCCCCGTCTCCTCGATGAAACCCATCCCGCCGTGGATCTGCACCCCCAGATGCGCGACCTCGCAGGCCACGTCGGTGCCGTAAGCCTTGGCGATGGGGGTCAGCAGTGCCGCGCGGGCCTGCCAGTCGGGCTTGCCGGTCGCGGTGGCCATGTCGATGGCCTTGGCACAGCTAAGCGCGATGGAGCGGGCGGCGAAGATCTCGGCCCGCATGCTGGCAAGCATCCGGCGCACATCGGCATGGTCGATGATCGTGCCGTTTCCGTTGATCGGAGTGGCGCCCTGCCGGCGGTCCATCGCATAGGCCAGCGCATGCTGGAGCGCGGCTTCGGCCACCCCCACCCCCTGCGCCGCCACGGAAAGCCGGGCGTTGTTCATCATCGTGAACATCGCCGCCATCCCCTTGTGCGGCGCCCCCACCAGCCAGCCCGTCGCCCCGTCGAACTCCATTACGCAGGTCGGGCTGCCATGGATGCCCAGCTTGTGTTCCAGGCTGACGACCCGCAGGCTGTTGCGGTCGCCCAGCTTGCCTTCGGCATCGGGGATGAATTTCGGCACCATGAAGAGGCTGATCCCCCTGGTCCCCTCGGCTCCGTCGGGCAGCCGGGCGAGGACCAGGTGGCAGACATTCGGGGTCAGGTCGCTGTCGCCCCAGGTGATGAAGATCTTCTGCCCGCTGATCGCATAGGTCCCGTCGCCGTTCGGCACCGCCTTTGACCGCAGCGCCCCCACGTCGGACCCCGCCTGCGGTTCGGTCAGGTTCATCGTGCCCGACCATTCGCCCGAGGTCAGCTTCGGCAGGTAAAGCGCCTTCAGCGCGTCAGAGGCGTGGTGTTCCAGCGCCTCGATCTGGCCTTTCGACAGCAGCGGCTTCAATTGCAGGGCAAGGCAGGCCCCCGACATCATGTCATCGACGCCAAGCGCCAGCGAGATCGGCAGGCCCATCCCGCCATGCGCGGGGCTGGCGGCCATGCCGACCCAGCCGCCCTCGGCAATCGCGCGGTAGCCCTCGGCAAAACCGGGGGAGGAGACGACAGCGCCGTTTTCCAGCCTTGCCGGATTGCGGTCGGCGGTCGTGTTCAGGGGGGCGAGGATGTCGGTCGAAAGCCGCCCGGCCTCGGTCAGGATCGCCTCGGCCAGGTCGGGGGTGGCCTCGGCGAAGCGGGGGGTGGCGGCGACCTCGGCAAAGCCCACCACATGATCCAGGATGAAGCGGATATCCTTCACCGGGGCGCGGTAGGGCATGGGTCTCTCCTCAAGTCGGCTTGGCAAAACGGGAGGGCTGGCTTATGCACGGCCCGGCCCAAGGCTTATTCCAATCGCCTATCCCATCAAGCTGGACGCTACGTCAATTCCCATGACCCGCACGCTTGCCCCCGATGACGCCGGATTTGCCGCAGCCGCGCGCCTGCTGGCGGCGGGCGAACTGGTCGCCTTCCCGACCGAGACGGTCTACGGGCTGGGAGGCGATGCGCGGGACGACCGGGCGGTGGCGCGGATCTATGAAGCGAAGGGGCGGCCCAGCTTCAACCCGCTGATCGTCCATCTGCCCGATCTTGCCGCAGTCGAAAGGATCGCAGAGGTCGGACCGAAGGCGCGGAAGCTGGCGGCGGCATTCTGGCCGGGGCCGCTGACGCTGGTGCTGCCGCTGCGTGCGGGAGCCGGGATCTCGCCGCTCGTGACGGCGGGGCTGGAGACGGTGGCGGTCCGCGTTCCCGCGCATCCCCTGGCGCAGCGGTTGTTGCAGGCTTTCGGCGGGCCGCTGGCCGCGCCTTCGGCCAACCCCTCGGGGCGGGTGTCGCCGACGCAGGCCGGGCATGTGCTGGAGGGGCTGACAGGCCGGATCGCGGCGGTGCTGGACGGCGGGCCCTGCGCGGTAGGGCTGGAATCGACCATCGTGCTTGCCGATCCCGCGCCCGTGCTCTTGCGGCCCGGCGGCGTTCCGGTCGAGGCGGTCGAGGCGCTGCTGGGCGAGGCGGTGGCGACGGGCGGCGATGCGGGCAAGCCCAGCTCTCCCGGCCAGCTTGTCTCGCATTATGCGCCCGAGGCGGTGGTGCGGCTGCAAGCTCAGGAGGCGCGACCCGGCGAGCTTCTGGTCGGCTTCGGCGCTGTGCAGGGCCGGTTGACCCTGTCCGAAACCGGCGATCTGGTCGAGGCGGCGGCGCGGTTGTTCCAGACCCTGCGCGAGGCTGACCGGCTGGCCGGACCCGGCGGGCGGATCGCCTTTGCGCCGGTGCCGGAGACCGGCCTGGGCCGCGCGATCAACGACCGTTTGCGCCGGGCGGCGGCCCCGCGCGGCTGATCCAGGCTGCGGCGGAGCCTGTTGGTTTCCTGCCGATCAGCCCCCAAATGTGGCTTATTCGTGAAAATTCCCCGTACTGACTTGTACAAACCTATGCGATAGTTGCGCCGGGCAGATACGCCTGAGCAATCAGAACACCTGCCATTCAAGGCGGGACAAGCAAGGGAACCGTGGAATGCTTAACGAATTCAAGGCCTTCATCTCGAAAGGGAGTGTCCTCGACCTCGCCGTCGGTATCATCATCGGCGCGGCCTTCACCGCCATTGTCACCTCGCTGGTCGATGACCTGATCCAGCCGCTCATCGGCATGATCATCGGCGGGATCGACT
>JAGPCN010000028.1:12242-21437 GCA_018058035.1 Fuscovulum sp. | reverse complement strand
CCCGCGGCGATCTCGCGCGCCCGATGGGCGGCCAGAAGCACCAGCTCGAACCGGTTCGGCACCTTGTCAACGCAATCTTCGACCGTCACGCGGGCCATCGGACACCTCTGTCACATGGGCTAGGAAGACGCCTCTCTACGCCGGTCGGCCCCGCTTGACAAGCGCGGAAGTGCACAAATTCCCGTGCTTTCGGCGCGGCCCGCCCGCGTCACAGCGGCACCACGGCCTCACGGTCGGCTGCCGGCAGCGCCGCCAGCATCTGCGCCACGCTTTGCCCCAGCCGGGGATGCACCCAACCCGGAGCCACCTCGGCCAGCGGCACCAGGACAAAGGCGCGGTCCTGCAAGCGCGGATGCGGCAGGATCGGGCCGCCGGGCACCTCGCGCGCCTGGTCCTGCGGCGACAGGCTGCGCCAGCGGTCCTGGGTCGCCACATCGGGAAAGACCGAATCGCCCATCGCCAGCAGGTCGATGTCCAGCGTGCGGGCGCCCCACCTGTGCTGGCGCTCGCGACCGAAACGGGCCTCGACGCGGTGCAGCGCGGCCAGTGTTGCCGCCACGTCATTTCCGGCGCCGGCCGCCAGCACCGCGGCCGCGTTCACATAGTCGGGGCCAGAGCCTGCCGGAAAGGCCGGCGTGCGGTAAAGCCGGCTGACCCCAAGCGGATCAAGGCCTTCCTCGCGCAGCGCGGCCAGGGCTGCGGCGATGGTGGCCGCAGGCGGCTGCCCGCCGAACGGCAGGTTGGCGCCGAATGCAACCAGAACGTGTTCAACCCGGGTATCCTGTCGCCCTGTCATGGCGTATAGTCCGCTTGCCGTGCTGTCTTCCGGGCGATATCTGAATGATGTTCCCCGGCGGATTTCAGTAATCCACATTGTCCACTCACGGAAGTCCGATTGGCGGAACGGTATTGGTCGAGGGGAATATACGGATGTTCTACAAGGACGAACGGCTTGCGCTGTTCATCGACGGGTCGAACCTTTATGCCGCCGCCAAGGCGCTTGGGTTCGACATCGACTACAAGCTTCTGCGGATGGAATTCATGCGCCGCGGCAAGCTGTTGCGGGCCTTCTACTATACGGCGCTTCTGGAAAACGAGGAATACTCGCCGATCCGTCCGCTGGTGGACTGGCTGCATTACAACGGCTTCACCATGCGCACGAAACCGGCCAAGGAATACACCGACAGCCAGGGCCGCCGGAAGGTGAAGGGCAACATGGACATCGAGCTGACCGTGGATGCCATGGAACTGGCGCCGCGGCTGGACCATGTGGTGCTATTCTCGGGCGACGGCGATTTCCGTCCGCTGGTGGAAAGCCTGCAACGCCAGGGGGTTCGCGTCTCGGTCGTGTCCACGATCCGCAGCCAGCCGCCGATGATCGCCGACGAACTGCGCCGCCAGGCCGACAATTTCATCGAGCTGGACGAACTGCGCGAAGTGATCGGCCGTCCGCCGCGCGAACCGCGGCCCGTCCCGGTCGAGGAAGCGCCGGTCGGCGCCAAGTGAGGCCGGCCCGATGAGGCCCGCCCGATGAAGCCGGACAGGGCCGGGCGTCCCAAGCGCCAGGCCCCCCGCCCCGCTGACGTCCGGCATGGCTTCGGGCCAAGGCGATGACTGGGCTGGCCGGGCTGTTCCTGGTGGCCTTCCTGGCCGCCACCCCCGTTCCCGCACAATCCGAACTGGTGTTCCTGGCGCTTCAGGCGGCGGGATGGGAGGCGTTGCCGCTGGTCGCCGTCGCCTCGGTGGGGAATGTTCTGGGGTCCTGCGTCACCTACGGCCTTGGCCGCGGCGCCGAACGGTTCCGCGACAAGGGCTGGTTTCCGCTGACGCCCGCCGCGCTGGCGCGGGCGCAGGGCTGGTGGGGGCGATGGGGGCGCTGGTCGCTGCTGCTGTCCTGGGCGCCGGGGGGCGATATCCTGGTGGCGCTGGCCGGGCTGATGCGGGTGCCGGCCTGGCAGTTCCTGGCGCTGATCACGTTGGCCAAGACCGGGCGCTATGTCGTCCTGGCGCTGGTTGCCGATGCCGCGCTGACCTGACGTAGGATGGGCAATATTGCCCATCCTACATTGCCTCACCGTGCACTTTACGCCGCCGCACTTTGCCCCTACCTCTGGACCGACCCTTGCGATCAGGCCTGCCGATGACAAAGCCCGCCCTTGTCCTTTACCTTGCCGCCCCACGCGGCTTTTGCGCAGGCGTCGACCGGGCAATCAAGATCGTCGAGATGGCGCTGCGGAAATGGGGCGCTCCGGTCTATGTCCGGCACGAGATCGTGCACAACAGGTTCGTCGTCGATGCCCTGCGCGCACAGGGCGCCGTCTTCGTCGAGGAACTGTCGGAATGCCCCGACGACCGGCCCGTGGTGTTTTCCGCCCATGGCGTGCCGAAATCCGTCCCGGCCGAGGCCGCGCATCGCCACATGATCGCGGTCGACGCCACCTGCCCGCTGGTGACCAAGGTCCATAACGAGGCCGCCCGCCACCATGAGGCCGGCGTGCAGATGATCTACATCGGCCACGAGGGCCACCCCGAGACCATCGGCACCATGGGCCAGCTGCCCGCGGGCGAGGTGCTGCTGGTCGAAACCGTCGCCGATGTGGCGCGTTTGCAGGTGCGCGATCCGGCGAAGCTGGCCTTCATCACGCAAACCACCCTGTCGGTCGACGACACCGCCGAGATCGCCGCCGCGCTGAAGGCGCAGTTCCCCGCTATCCAGGCGCCCGCCCATGATGACATCTGCTATGCCACCACCAACCGGCAGGCCGCGGTCAAGGCGATGGCGCCGCGGGTCGACGCGCTCTTGGTGATCGGGGCGCCGAATTCCTCGAACTCGCGGCGGCTGGTCGAGGTGGGCACCGCCGCCGGCTGCGGCTACTCCATGCTGGTCCAGCGCGCCACCGACATCGACTGGCGCGCGCTGGCCACCGCCCGCGCCGTAGGCCTGACCGCCGGCGCCAGCGCGCCCGAAGTGCTGGTGAACGAGGTGATCGACGCCTTCCGCGCCCGCTTTGACCTGACGGTCGAAGAGGTCGAGACCGCCATCGAGGACATCGAGTTCAAGGTCCCCCGCATCCTGCGCGAGCCGGCCTGACGCGCCCCCTTCCCTGCCCGCTGACAAGGCCCCTGCCCATGACCGACACCCGCGTTCCCCTTCCGGCTGCCACCCTGGGCGCGGCGGGGCTGTTGCCCTTTCTGTGGTCCGCCGCCACGCAGCTGTCGCCGGCGCTGGCGGCCTGGGGCGGCAGCGTCCTGCCGCCGATGTTCCTGGGCGCCTATGTCGGGCTGACCTATGGCACGGTGATCCTGTCGTTCATGTCCGGCGTGCTCTGGGGCTTTGCCACCCGGGCCGAGGGCTGGCTGCCCTATGCGCTGTCAGTGATCCCGGCGCTGTGGTGCTTCTTCACTGTCACCGATGGCACCGAGGCCTCGTCGATCCTGCTGATCGCGGGGTTCCTGGGGCTCTTGCTGCTGGACGCGACCTTCGCAGCGCAAGGGCTGACACCGCGCTGGTGGATGCGGCTGCGGCTGCCGCTGACCGCGGTCGCGGTGGCCTGCCTGGCAGTGCCCCTGGTCTGACCCCGGCGGCCCGGGCTTGCGCCCGCGCCCGCGCCGCCCTATCCCGCCGCCAGCAGCCGCAGGATCGCCGATGCCCGACCTATTCGCCTATACAGACGGTGCCTGCTCGGGCAATCCCGGCCCGGGCGGCTGGGGGGTGTTACTGATCGCGCGCGAAGCCGGCGCCGTCATCAAGGAGCGCGAGCTGCAGGGCGGCGAGCCGCAGACCACCAACAACCGGATGGAGCTGATGGCCGCGATCAGCGCTCTGGAATCGCTGACCCGCCCCTCGGCGCTGACCATCGTCACCGACAGCGCCTATGTGAAGAACGGCGTGACCGAATGGATCCACGCCTGGAAGCGCAAGGGCTGGCGCACCGCCGGTGGCCCGCCCGTCAAGAACGCCGAGCTGTGGCAGCGGCTGGATGCCGCGCAGGCCCGCCACACGGTGACCTGGCGCTGGATCAAGGGCCACGCCGGCCACGCCGAGAACGAACGCGCCGATGCGCTGGCGCGGGCCGGGATGGCGCCCTACAAGGGGGCATGACGCCCAACCTTGTGCTTCAGTTCCTCGACTATGCCGCGGTGGCGGTCTTTGCGGTGACCGGCGCGCTGGCCGCCAGCCGCAGCCAGTTGGACATCGTCGGCTTCATCTTCATCGCCTGCCTGACCGCCACCGGCGGCGGCACCCTGCGCGACGCGATCCTGGACCGCACCGTGTTCTGGGTGGCCGATCCGGTGGTGCTGGCCGTCGCCACCGCCGCCGCGCTGGCGGTGTTCCTGACCGCGCACCGGCTGGAAAGCCGCTATGGCGCGCTTCTCTGGATCGACGCCCTGGCGCTGGCGGTGGCCGTGCCGGCGGGGGTGGCCGCGGCGCAGGGCATGGGGCAGGCCTGGCCCATCGTGATGGTGATGGGCATGGTGACGGGCTGCATGGGCGGCCTGATGCGCGACGTGGTCTGCAACGAGGTGCCGCTGGTGCTGAAGCAGGGCGAACTTTACGTCACCGCCGCCTTCGCCGGCACCCTGGCCGCCGTGCTGGCCGCCCGCCTGGGCCTGCCCGAGATGGCGGTGCTGGCGCTGTGTGCCGGGGTGACGCTGGCGCTGCGGGCCGGCAGCCTGGCCTTCGGCTGGCGGCTGCCGGTCTACCGCGCCCGCCCGCCACGCCCAGACCGGCCCAAGCGCGGGCCTTGAAGATAACCGAACGTTCGGTTATGAAACGGCATGGCCCGCACCCGCATTCTTCCCGATACCGCTGTCTTCGCCTCGGTCCGCGCGCTGTTGGCGACGGGCGGCGACAAGGCGGTCAGCTTTGGCGCCGTGGCGCGCGCCACCGGCCTTGCGCCCTCGACACTGGCGCAACGCTTCGGCACCGTCGCCGCGATGCGCAGCGCCGCCCTGCGCGACGGCTGGCAGGCCCTTGCCGCCGAGACCGAGGCCGCGCTGGCCACGGTCGCCGACAAGGGCGCGCAGGGTGTGCTGAAGGCGCTGGATGGCGTGGCCGAGCCGGTCGCGCTGCTTCTGGCCACCGCCACCGATGCCGAGGCCCGCGCGCTGGCCACCGACTGGCGCCGCCAGGTCGAAGCCGCGCTGATGCTGCGGCTGGGCCAGGGCGACAAGGCGCGCGAAGGGGCGGCGATCCTGTTTGCCGCCTGGCAGGGGCAGATGCTGTGGGACGGCGACGGGTTCCGCCTCAAGGACGCGGTCAAGCGGCTGACCTGAGGCCTAGCGCATCCAGGTCTTCCAGGCCCAGATCAGTGCCAGTGCGCCCGCCAGCGCCCCGACAAAGCCCGCGGCCGCGCCCATGGCGGCGATCAGGAACCGCAGAGTGAACCCGCCGATCAGCGCGCCGAAGATGCCGATGGCGACGGTGGTCGGGATGTCGGTCTCAAGCCGCATGATCCGGGTGGCCAGGAACCCCGCCGCGGCGCCGATGATGATCAGGGTGACAAAGGGCATGCGCGCCTCCGCAAGTTGCCCGCTGAATATGGGGGGCCCGGGGCGCCAGCGAAAGACCCGGGGTCAGGCCAGCCGGTCGGGCAGCACCAGGCCCTTCAGCACCTCGGCGGCGGGCATCGGGCGCTTGCCCTCGCGCTGCGCCTCAAGCACCTCGACGGCGCCGGTGCCGCAGGCGATGACAAAGCCCCCCAGCACCTGGCCCGGCGCACCCCGGCCCTCGGCCAGCCGCGAGCGGAGCAGCTTGACCCGCTCGCCCGCCACCTCGATCCAGGCACCCGGAAAGGGCGACAGGCCGCGGATCTGGCGGTCGACCTCGGCCGCGGGACGGGTGAAATCGACCCGCGCCTCGGCCTTGTCGATCTTGGCGGCATAGGTCACGCCGGCCTCGGGTTGCGGCTGCGGCGCCAGGCCGTCCAGGCCCGCCAGCGCCGCGGCAATCATCTGCGCCCCCAGGGCGGCAAGCCGGTCGTGCAGGTCGGCCGTGGTCTCTTCGGCCCCGATCCTCAGCGCCTGGCGCAGCAGCACCGGCCCGGTGTCCAGCCCGGCCTCCATCCGCATGATGCAGACCCCGGTCTCGCGGTCGCCGGCCAGGATCGCGCGGTGGATCGGCGCGGCGCCGCGCCAGCGCGGCAACAGGCTGGCATGGATGTTCAGGCAGCCCCGCCGCGGTGCGTCCAGCACCGGTTGCGGCAGGATCAGCCCATAGGCCACCACCACCGCCACATCCGCCGCCAGCGCGGCGAAGTCGGCCTGCACCTCGGCCGGCTTCAGGCTGACCGGGTGGCGCACGGGCAGGCCCATGGCCTCGGCCCGCGCCTGCACCGGAGAGGCGCGCAGCGCCTTGCCCCGCCCGGCCGGGCGCGGCGGCTGGGTATAGACCGCCACCACCTGATGCGCCGCCGCCACCGCCTCCAGCGCCGGGACCGAGAACTCCGGCGTTCCCATGAAGATCACCCGCATCACCCGGCCTCCCGACCCGTAGGATGGGCAATATTGCCCATCCTACCTATCCATTCACCTTCCTGGCCTTGCGCAACAGCATGTCGCGCTTCAGCTTGCTCAGCCGGTCGAAATACATCCGGCCCTCCAGATGGTCGATCTGGTGCTGGACCGAGGTCGCCCAGAGATCGACGAAATCCCGCGCTTCCTCGGCGCCTTGCGCGTTCACGAACCGCACCGTCACTGCCCGCGGCCGTTTCACCACCGCCGACACCCCCGGCAGGTTCGGGCTGGCTTCCTCATGCTCGCGCAGATGCACGCTGGCATGCAGCACGATCGGGTTGGCCATCAGCACCGCCTGGCCGCGCCTTTCACTGCAATCCACCACCGCCAGCCGCAGCGGCACCCCGATCTGCGGCGCGGCCAGGCCATAGCCCGGCATCGCCTCCATCGTGTCCACCATGTCGCGCCAGATTGCCCGCACCTCGTCGGTGATCGCCGGCACCTCGGCGGCGCGGGCCCGCAGCACCGGATGCGGCCAGGGCAGGCAGGGCCGCGCGGTCATGCCAGGACCTCGGCCTCGGCCCGCACCCGGGCCTGCCGGTCCAGCCGGTCCAGCGTCAGCACGCCCTCGAGGTGATCGTATTCGTGCTGGGCGCAGATCGCCGCAAAGCCGGTCAGCTCGGCCTCTTGCGTTGCGCCGTCCAGGTCGGTCCAGCGCATCCGAACGGCTTCGGCCCGCGCAACCATCGTCGTCGGCCCGGGGATCGACAGGCAGCCTTCGGGCCCCACCGCACGCGTGTCCGACAGCCACAGGAACTGCGGGTTGACCACCACCACCGGCGCCCGCACCCCTTCCTTCCAGGTCGTATCCATCACGAACAGCCGCATCAGCCGGCCCACCTGCGGCGCCGCCAGCCCGCGGCCCGCCGCGGCATACATCGTCTCCAGCATGTCGGCCGCCAGCGCGCGCAGGTCGTCGGACAGGACGGCGGGGGCGCAGGGCTGCGACAGCAACGGGTCGGGCCAGCGCAGGATGGGCAGGATCATCGGGAAATCCTCAGGTGTATTTCGCGCGGGATAGCGCTATCACAGGGCAAAGTCACCCCACGGGTTGCCATGAAACGCTTTCTGCTCTGCCTTTGCCTTGCCACCCCCGCGCTTGCCGACGGGGGCGTGACCGTGCAACTGCCCGACGCCGGCCGCATCGCCAGCGCCGCCAGCCCCGATTTCCTGATGCAGCTGGTGATGGCCAATGTCGTCGGGATGAACTGCCAGGGTTATATCCTCAGCGATGGCGAATGGGCGCTGATCACCGGCACCGCAGACATCGTGGCCGAGGCGCTGCAGGTGGGCCCCACGGTCCTTGACGAGCGCTTCTACGGCCCCGCCTTCGCCGCGCTGGATCAGCCGGACACCTGTGCCGCCGAAGGCCCCCGGATCGCCCCGCTGATCGACCGGCTGAAGTCCATGGGCGGCAGCACCGACCCGATCGGCTAAGCCCGTAGGATGGGCAATATTGCCCATCCTACCCGGGGTCACGCCATCCGCGCCCGCTCCCGCTTCAGCTTTTCCATCTTGCGGGTGATCATCTGGCGCTTCAGCGGCCCCAGGTAGTCGATGAACAGCTTCCCCTCCAGGTGGTCCATCTCGTGCTGCACGCAGGTCGCCCACAGGCCCTCGAAGGTGCGCTCCTGTTCCGCTCCGTCCAGGCCGGTCCAGCGCACCGTTACCGCCGCCGGGCGCTTGACCTCGGCATACTGCTCGGGGATCGACAGGCAGCCCTCTTCGTAGGTCGAGACGTCCTCCGATTCCCAGACCGTCACCGGGTTCAGCAGCACCATCGGCTCGGGCGGGCCATCCTTGATGCAGTCCATCACCAGGACGCGCCTTGTCACCCCCACTTGCGGCGCGGCCAGGCCGATGCCGGGCGCGGCATACATCGTCTCCAGCATGTCGGCGGCCAGCCGCTTCACCTCGTCAGTGATTTCGGCGACGGGGTCGCATGCCTTCTTGAGACGCGGATCGGGATGGATCAGGATGGGTCGTATCATGGGGCGGATCTAAGGGATGCGGACGCCCCCGCGCAAGGGCAGGGCTTGATTGGATGAATTTCCCATTTTTCTACCATAAAACAGGACATAATACCGATAGAGCAGATTGATTCGGCATTTCTTCCCGTGTATCCCTTTCCATCAGGAACACTCAACCCACCACAGGCCCCAGCATGAGCTTCGACACCCCGGTCAACCGCCTTGGCTCCCATTGCGTGAAATGGGACATGATGCAGGCCTTCTACGGCGTCTCGCCGACCGAAGGGCTGGCGATGTGGGTGGCCGACATGGAGTTCGCGCCCCCCGCCGCCGTGCAGGCCGCGCTGGAAAGGATGACCGCGCACGGCATCTACGGCTATTTCGGCGACGACCGCGCCTATCTGAACGCGATCTGCTGGTGGATGCAGAACCGCCATGGCTGGACCGTGGACCCCTCGCACATCTTCACCACCCATGGCCTGGTCAACGGCACCGGCCTCTGCGTCGACGCCTTCACCCAACCCGGCGACGGCGTGGTGCTGATGACCCCGGTCTACCACGCCTTCGCCCGCACCATCCGCGCCGCCGGGCGCGAGGTGGTGGAATGCCGCCTGGCCCTGCAGGACGGCCGCTACCAGATGGATTTCGCCGCCTGGGACGCCCAGATGACCGGCCGCGAGAAAATGCTGATCCTCTGCTCGCCGCACAA
>JAGPCN010000028.1:0-12142 GCA_018058035.1 Fuscovulum sp. | reverse complement strand
CTTCCTGCGCTTCAACATCGCCGCCCCCCGGTCACAAGTGCGCGACGCCGTCGAGCGGCTGCAGAAAGCCTTCGCCGACCTGCAATAGGCCCGCTAGAACCGGGCAATGCGCCGCATCGCCCGCCTCTTCGCCACTCTTGTCCTGCTGGCCCTGATCGGCGCAGCGGCCCTTCTGTGGGTCCGCCCGCCGCCACCCGCCGACCGACCGCCGGAAACCGCCCTTTCCGGCCCGGTCGACCTGATCCTGATCGAGAAATCCGCCCGCACCCTGACCCTGATCCAGAACGGCCAACCGGTCCGCAGCTGGCGCATCGCGCTTGGCTTCGCGCCCAAGGGCGACAAGGCCCGCCAGGGCGATGGCCGCACGCCCGAGGGCAGCTTCCGCATCGACCGCCGCAACAAGGCCAGCCGCTACCACCTGTCGCTCGGCCTCGACTACCCGCAGCCCGACGACATCGCCCGCGCGGCCGAGGCCGGCCATTCTCCCGGCGGAGACATCATGATCCACGGCCAGCCGAACGCCCTGCCCGAGCCGCTGCAAGTGCCGGGCGACTGGACCGCCGGCTGCATCGCCCTGACCAATGCGCAGATGCGCGAGATCTGGGATCACGCGCCGATCGGCACCCGGGTCGAAATCCGCCCCTGACGCCCCGAACTGCCGCCCGGCTTTCATCTGTCTGAAAATATCCCGGGGGTCCGGGGGTAAAACCCCAGGCGGCCGGCCACTGACGCACCGCTCAGGCCCGGGGCAGATACCCCACCGGCGCATTCTCGTCGCGCCAGAAATCCAGCGGCGCGCGGTCCGATACCACCGTCGCCCGCTTGAAGTCGCAGACCAATTCGCCGTTCTCGATGCCCGAGGCGACGATCAGGCACTGCAGCACATGGCGCGAGCCGTCATAGACATCGACCAGCCCGCGCAGCTTGGCCGGCGAAAGGTCGGCATCCAGCGCAAAGCCGTCATGCCAGAACCGCAACACGGGAAACACCGCCTCGCCCACCTGCACCCGCAGGCGCGACCGCTTCTTGCGGTCCCGCTGGCGCGCGGCCTCCAGCCCCTCGCGCACATCCTTCGGCAGAAACTCGAACATCTCCGCGCCCTCCCTCAGGTCAACTCTGTGCCCGAAACCGTTAAAATCAAGGCAAGCCCTTGATGCGCCACGTCTGTTGCGGAAATGTGAAGCCTGCGTGACGGTTTTGCCGCACCCCGCAACACGCAGAAGGCGAGTGGCCGCCAAAGCCCCCCTTGCGCCACCGCCCCGGATCGGCCACGCCCTGGGCCCGAACCGCAGGAAACCCGCCCCGTGACCGCCCCGATTCTCGCCCTTGCCCTTGTCCTTGACGCGATCTTCGGCGAACCCGACTGGCTGTGGCGCCGGCTGCCGCATCCGGCGGCGCTGATGGGCCGGCTGATCGCGCGGCTTGACCGCCGCTTCAACCGCCCGCCCGATGCCCGCGCGGCCGGCCTGCTGATGACCGTCGCGCTGGCGCTTGGCGCCGCCGTGCTTGGCTGGCTGATCCACCTGATCCCCGACCACGGCGTACTGGAATGCCTGACCGTCGCCATCCTTCTGGCGCAGCGCAGCCTGGTCGACCATGTCCGCGCCGTCGCCACCGGCCTGCGCCGCAGCCTTGATGACGGCAAGCGCGCCGTGGCCCTGATCGTCGGTCGCGACATCGCCCCGATGCGCGAACCCGACGTCGCCCGCGGCGCCATCGAATCCGCGGCCGAGAACCTGTCGGACGGCGTCGTCGCCCCGGCCTTCTGGTATCTGGTCGGCGGCCTCCCCGGCCTTCTGGTCTACAAGATCGCCAATACCGCCGACAGCATGGTGGGCCACCTGACGCCGCGCCACCGCGACTTCGGCTGGGCCTCGGCCCGCTGGGACGACCTGCTGAACCTGGTCCCGTCGCGCCTGACCGCCCTTCTGATCGCCCTGTCGCATGGCTGGACCGACCCGCGCCCCGTGCTGCGCGATGCGCCCAAGCACCGCAGCCCCAATGCCGGCTGGCCCGAGTCGGTGCTGGCGCCGATCCTGAACATCGCCCTTGCCGGCCCACGCAGCTACAACGGCCGGATGACCGACTACCCCTGGGTCTGGCCCGAGGGCCGCCGCGACCCCGGGCCGGACGACATCGACGCCGCCTGCGCCGCGCTGTGGCGGACCTGGGCGCTGATGCTTGCCCTGGTCGCCCTGATCGCCCTAACCTAGGGCCATGCGCGCGTTACTTCTGTCCCTGGCCCTTGCCGCCCCCGCCGGCGCCGCCCCCTGCGGCGGCGACTTTGCCGCCTTCCGCGACGCAATGGCGGCCGAGGCCGTCGCGGCCGGCCTGCCCGCAGAGGCGGCGACGGGCTATCTGGCCGGCGCGCGGCAGGACGCGAAGGTGCTGAAGGCTGACCGGGCGCAGGGCGTGTTCCGCAAGACCTTTCTCGACTTCTCGCAATCGCTGATCTCGAAGGGCCGGCTGTCCACCGCGAAAGCGAAATCCGCCACCCTCGACGCCCTTTTCAGCCGCGCGCAAACGGATTTCGGTGTCGGCCGCGGAATCCTCCTGGCCTTCTGGGCGTTCGAGACGGATTTCGGCCAGATCCAGGGCGACTTCAACACCCGTGACGCGCTGCTGACGCTGGCACATGATTGCCGCCGCCCCGAGATCTTTCAGCCCCAGGTTCTGGCCGCCATCGCCCTGCATTCCCGCGGCGACCTGCCGACCGACACCACCGGCGCCTGGGCGGGCGAGATCGGCCAGGTCCAGATGCTGCCCCGCGACATCCTGGAGCGCGGCCAGGACGGCGATGGCGACGGCCATGTCACGCTCAAGACCTCGTCCGCCGATGCGATCCTGTCGGGCGCCGCGCTGTTGCGCCATCACGGCTGGCGCGCGAACGAACCCTGGCTGACCGAGGTGACCGTGCCCGACGGCCTGGACTGGTCGCTGAGCGGCCTGCACACCGAACAGCCGACCGAAAGCTGGGCCGCGCTTGGCGTCGTCGCGCGCGCGGGCAGCCTGCCGCCCGGCCTGCCCGCCTCGCTGATCCTGCCGCAGGGGCGCAAGGGCCCGGCCTTTCTGGCCTACCCCAATTTCCGCGTGCTGTTTCAATGGAACAAGAGCTTCACCTATGTCCTGACCGCCGCCTATTTCGCCACCAGGATCGAAGGCGCGCAGCCCTATGCCGCCGGAGCCCCGGACCCGGGCCTGACGCCCGACCAGATGCGGGCCTTGCAGGAACGGCTGGCCGCCCGCGGCCATGACGTGGGCGAGATCGACGGCATCCTGGGCGCCGGCACCCGCGATGCGGTGCAGAAGGAACAGGCCCGCCTGGGCCTGCCCGCCGATGCCTGGCCAACGCTTGACCTGCTGAACGCGCTGTAATGGACTGGGGGCTGGTCAGCACCGTCAAGGCCGCGCCCGACAAGGTGCTGGCCTTCGTGGCGCACCACCTGGCGCTTGGCGCGGCGCGGATCTGGCTCTATTTCGACGACCCCTCCGACCCGGCCTTCGACCGGGTGGCCGGCATCGCGCAGGTTTCAGCCGTGCGCTGCGACGAGACCCGCTGGGCCGCGGCCGGAGGCCGCCCGGATCGCCACCAGAATCGCCAGTCGCGCAACGCCCAGGCGGCCTATCGCGCCTGCCGCCTGCCCTGGCTGGGCCACATCGACGTCGACGAATTCCTCTGGCCAGCGCGGCCGGTCTCCGAGATCCTGGCCAGCCTGCCGCCCGAACAAATGACCCTGCGGATGGAACCGTTCGAGGCGATGCACGACGCCGGCCTGCCCGACGACATCTTCACCGCCCGGACGTTCCGCGGGCCGCTGAAGTCCCGCCACGCCCACCTGCGCGAGGCGGCGCTTGGCTCTTACGCCGCCCTGCTGCCCGAGGGCCACCTGTCGCACACCAACGGCAAGTCGTTCTTTCGCACCGGCATTCCCGGCCTGTCGCCCCGCCTGCACGGCGCCTTCCTGAACAAGGAGCGGCTGGCCGGCCCGCCCTTCGACCGCCGCCTGCGACTGCTGCATTTCCACGCCCAGGACCGCGAGGGCTGGCTGGCGGCGCTGCCGTTCCGGCTGACCCGCGGCGCCTATCAGTATCACCCCGAACTTCAGGCCCACCTGCACCAGGCCGGCCCCGAGGAGATCGCCTTCTTCTACGACCGGACCCAGACCCTTGGCCCCGATACCGCCCGCATGCTCGAGGACGACGGCCGGCTGATCCGGGCCGACCTGGGCCTGCGCGCCCGCGTCGCCGCCCTGCCGGCCTGACCGCCCGAGGCCCCGCTCAGCGCAGCAACAAAAGTGGCGCCGGCGCGTGCCAGGCGCCGACATCCCCGCCGCCCTCGACAACCGACAGAAACGCCGCAACCACCGCGGCACAAAGCACAAGCATTCCGTTCAAGGCAGCCTCCCGGACCGATGTTCCTGCCTTGTTCTCATCCGATTCCGGTAAATGCCCGGTAAACCATGGCGCGCTGCGGAGTTTTCAAAAACTCCGCACCGGAAATTTCAAAATTTCCGGTGCGATTTCTTCGAAGAAATCGCTTGCCCGGACCTCAGGCCACCAGCGCCTCGGCCTTCTTCAGGTCGACGGACACCAGCTGCGAAACCCCCTGCTCGGCCATCGTCACGCCGAACAGCCGGTCCATCCGCGCCATCGTCACGGCGTGGTGGGTGATCACCAGGAACCGCGTCTCGGTGCGTCGCGTCATCTCGTCCAGCATGTCGCAGAACCGCGTCACGTTGGCATCGTCCAGGGGGGCGTCCACCTCGTCCAGCACGCAGATCGGCGCCGGGTTGGCCAGGAACACCCCGAAGATCAGCGCCAGCGCGGTCAGCGTCTGCTCGCCCCCGGACAGCAGCGACAGCGTCGCCAGCCGCTTGCCGGGCGGCTGGCACATTATCTCAAGCCCCGCCTCCAGCGGATCGTCCGATTCCACCAACACCAGCCGGGCCTCGCCGCCGCCAAAGAGATGCGTGAACAGCGCGCCGAAATTGGCGTTCACCTGCTCGAAGGCGGTCAACAGCCGCTCGCGGCCCTCCTTGTTCAGACCCGCGATGCCGGCGCGCAGCTTCTTGACGGCTTCTTCGAGGTCGCCCTTTTCGGTCGCCAGCGCGGTGTATTCCGCGTCCACCGCCCTGGCGTCCTCTTCCGCCCGCAGGTTCACCGCCCCCAGGGCCTCGCGCTGGCGCTTCAGGCGCTGCACCTCGACATCCAGCGCCTCGGCGCCCGGCATCCGGTCCGGGTCCACCTTCAGCCCGGCCAAGAGTTCCTGCGGCGTCTGCCCCTCGTCCTCTTCGGCGATCCGCGCCGCCGCGGCCGAGACCGCCTCGCGCGCCGCATCCAGCCGCGCCTCTGCCCGGGCCTTGGCCTCGCGCGATTCGCCGGCCAGCCGTTCGGCCTCGCGCTCGGCCATCGCTGCCTCGCGCAAGGCGGCCTCAGCCGCGGCCAAAGCCTCGGCCGCCGCAGCCCGCCGCGCCTCGGCCGCCTCGATGGCCTCGACCAGGTCCTCGCGCCGCGCCGCGATGTCCTCGGGCACCTCGCGCGCCTCGGCCAGTTCCTCTTCGGCCTCGGCCCGCCGCTCGGTCAGTTCGGCCGAGCGTCGCTCGGCCGTCTCCAGCCGGTGCTTCCAGCCCGACAGTTCCTTGGTCGCCTCCTGCCGGCGGCGCACCCGCGCCTCGCCCTCGCGGCGCACCTCCTCATGCGAGGACCGCCGCGTCAGCATGGCAATCCGCGCGGCCTCCACTGCCACCTTGGCGGCCTCGACCCGGTCGCGCGCGGCGTCCAGGTCGGGCAGGTCGCGCGCGGCCGCCTCGGCCTCGCGCAGGCGGCCCCGCGCGGCCATCGCCTCATCCTCGAACCGCGCCACCGCCAGCCGCGCCGCCTCCAGCTTGCCGCCGGCAATGCTGCGATCCGCCTCCGCCCGCGCCGCCGCCCGGTCGGCCTCGGCCAGCCGCTGGTCGGCCGCCCGCCGCGCCTCGCGCGCCAGTTGGTCGGCCCGCGCCAGATCGGCCAGCCGCGCCTGCAACGCCTCGTGCGCCTGCCGCGCGCCCGTCGCCGTGGCCGCCACCTCCTCAAGGTCGCGCTTCAGCTGCACCAGCCGGTTCAGTTGCTGCAAGCGCAGCGCCGCCGCGCTTGGCGCATCCTCAGCCCCGGTGCGAAAGCCATCCCACCGCCACAGGTCGCCCTCAAGGCTGACCAGCCGCTGCCCCGGCTTAAGCTCGGGCTGCAAGCGGAAACCTTCCTCGCGCGAGACCACGCCGATCTGGCCCAGCCGCCGCGCCAGCACCCCCGGCGCCTCGACCGACCCCGCCAAGGGCTCCATCCCCGCGGGCAAAGGCTGCGGCGAGACATAGGGCTCCAGCAGCCCCCAGCCGCTGCGCACCCCTGCCGCCACTTCGGGCGCCCGCAGGTCGTCGGACAGAGCCGCGCCCAGGGCCTTTTCATAGCCGGGCACCACCACCAGCCGGTCCAAAAGCTGATGCCCGGCCTGCGCCTCGCGCTCGACCAGCCGCGCCAGAGCCTGCACTTCCGCCCGCAGCGCCGAAGCCTCCCCCTCGGCCTCCGACCGCACCGCCCGCGCCTCGGCCTCGCGCAACTGCGCCTCGCCGCGGGCCTCCTCTGCGGCGGCCAGCGCCTCTTCCGTCCGCTCGACCAGTTCCGCCGCCGCCTCGCGCGCCTCTCCGGCCGCCGCAAAAGCCTCGTCCGCGGCCGAAACCGCGCCCTCTGCCGCCGCCACCGCCGCCTTCGCCCGCGCCGCCTCGGCCTCGGCCCGCTCCAGCGTCACGGCGGTATCCTGCACCATCCGCGCCGCCGACTGGTGCCGGGCCGCCAGCCGCGCGGCATCCTCGGTCGCCTCGCTGAGCAGCGTCTCGCGGTCTGACAGGATCACCCCGGCCTCGCGGGCGGCTTCCGCCGCCTCGGCCAGCCGCTCGTCATGGCCTTCGTGCGCGCGCGCGACCTGCTCGATCTCCCACTCCAGCCGCCCGATCACCTCGCCCGCGTCGCGGTTCAGCCCGGCCTCGCGCTCGATGTCGGCGCCCAGCTGGGCGATCCGCGACACCAGCTGCGCGATCCGCGCCGCCGCCCGCGTGGCCTCGTCGCCCAGGGCATCGCGCTGCAACACCAGCCGCTGCAACACCGCCGCCGCCACCGCCTCTTCCTCGCGCCGGCCCGGCAGCCCGGCCTCGACCGCCTCGCGCGCCTGGCCGGCCACCCGCGCCGCCGCCTCCGCCGCCGAGGCCGCCATGAGCCGTTCGCGCAACCCCGCCTCGGCCAGCCCCCGCGCCTCGTCCGCCTCGCGCCAGCGTCGGTACAGCAGCATCCCTTCGGCGATCCGCAATTCCTCGCCGATCTCACGATAGCGCGCCGCCTGCCGCGCCTGCCGGGTCAGCACCGACAGCTGCTGCGCCAGCTGCTCCAGCACATCGTCCACCCGCAGCAGGTTCTGCTCGGTGCCCGCCAGCTTCAGCTCGGCCTCATGGCGCCGCGCATAAAGCCCGCTGATCCCCGCCGCCTCCTCCAGCACCCGCCGGCGCGCTTTCGGCTTGGCGTTGATCAGCTCGGAAATCTGCCCCTGCCGCACCAGCGCCGGGGAATGAGACCCCGTGGAGGCATCCGCAAACAGCATCTGCACATCGCGCGCCCGCACCTCCTTGCTGTTGGCCTTGTAGGCCGACCCGGCATCGCGGGTGATCCGCCGCACGATCTCGATCTGGTCGGCGTCATTGAAGCCACTGGGCGCCAGCCGGTCCTGGTTGTCGATCACCAGCGCGACTTCGGCAAAGTTCCGTGCCGTCCGCGTGGCGGCACCGTTGAAGATCACGTCCTCCATCCCGCCGCCGCGCATCGCCGTGGGACGGTTCTCGCCCATCACCCAGCGCAGCGCCTCCAGGAGGTTCGACTTGCCGCAGCCGTTCGGGCCGACCACCCCGGTCAGCCCGTCATGAATCACCAGATCCGTGGGGTCCACAAACGACTTGAACCCGTTCAGGCGAAGCTTGGTAAAACGCACCCATCCCTCACGACTCGGCCAAGGCCGCCATCGTCGCGCTTTCCCCCCTCAAGTCAACCTCTCCACCCCCAGCCATGGCAGCGTCCCGCCGCTTATCCACAATATCTTGCCATGCCGAATTGCTCTTTTGAAAATACTCTGCGGGGGTGCGGGGGTGCAAAACCCCCGCTGCAACGCTTCAACCCTTGCGCGGCCCGCCGTCCGCGCCTTCAATGCCCCCAGGACCGGAGGCCGCCCATGACACCCCCCTTCACCGGTCGCTGCCTCTGCGGCGCCATCACCTACCGCTGCACCGCTGCCCCCCTCTGGCAGGCGCATTGCCATTGCGAAAGCTGCCGCCGCGCCACCGCCTCTCCCTTCACCTCGTTCTTCGGCATCGCCGATGGCGCCTGGGAATGGACCGGCGCGCGCCCGGCAACCTATCTCTCCTCCCCCGGCACCTGGCGCGACTTCTGCCCCACCTGCGGGACGCAGATGGCCTATCGCTCCACCCGCTTTCCCGGCGAATGCCACTTCTACGCCGCCACGCTGGACCGGCCAGAAGCCTATGCCCCCACCCTTCACGTCCACACCGATGAAAGGCTGCCCTGGCTGCACCTCTCCGACGGACTGCCCCGGAAATGACGCCGCATCTCTGCCGGGACCCCGCCGCCTTCGCCGCCGTGCTGGCGCTGATCCGGGCCGAATTCGCCGGGATGGAGGGGCGGATCGACCCGCCCTCGTCGATGCACGCCCTGACGGTCGATAGCCTTGCCGCCCAGGCCGCCACCGCCGAGATCTGGGCGATCGGCCAGCCCCCGGTCGCCTGCGTGGTGCTGACCCCGAAACCCGGCGCGCTCTATCTCGGCAAGCTGGCCGTCGCCGCATCGCACCGCCGCCATGGCCACGCCCGCGCCCTGATCGCCCTGGCCGAAACCCGCGCCCGCACCCTTGGCCTGCCCGCGCTCGAACTCCAGACCCGCGTCGAACTGACCGAGAACCAGGCCACCTTCCGCGCCCTCGGCTTCACCGAAACCGCCCGCACCGCGCACGCAGGCTACAGCCGCCCCACCTCGATCACCTACCGCCGCGCCGTCGCGCCCTAGGCCTGCCGCGCCAGCCCCGCCGCGCGCATCTGATCCACCGTCATCGCGGTCGACAGCACCTGCGGATCCAGCCGCAGCTCGATCACCGCCACCGTTCCGGCGGCCCGCGCCCGGGCGAAGGCGGCGGCAAAGTCCTCCTGCCGCTCGACCACCTCGCCATGGCCGCCATAGGCGCGCGCCAGCGCCGCGAAATCCGGGTTCGCCAGGTCGGTGCCGCTGACGCGGCCCGGATACTCCCGCTCCTGGTGCATGCGGATGGTGCCATAACGGCCATTGTTCGCCACGATCACCACCGGCGCCGCGCCGTGCTGCACCGCGGTCGACATCTCGTTCAGGGTCATCTGGAAACAGCCGTCGCCCGCCAGGCAGACCACCGTCCGGCCCGGATCGTGCAGGCAGGCCGCAATCGCGGCCGGAAAGCCATAGCCCATGCTGCCGGACGTCGGCGCCAACTGGGTGCCGTGCCGGCGAAAGCGGTAATAGCGGTGCAGGAAGGCCGCGTAATTGCCCGCGCCGTTGGTCACCACCGCGTCTTCGGGCAGGTGGTCGGCCAGCCAGCCCACCACATCCTCCATCCGCACCGCGCCCGGGGTCGGAACCGGCTGCTGCCAGGTCTCGAAGTCGGCCCGCGCCTCTTGTGCCCAGCCGTCCCAGGCGCGCGCATTGGGCGGAGTCAGCGCGGCCAGCGCGGCCACCATCGCCGGTGCGGTAGCGCAAACCGACACCTCGGGCCGGAACACCCGGCCTAGTTCGCCGGCATCGGCATGCACATGCACCAGACGCGGCGGCCGCGCCGGATCCAGCAGTTCATAGCCACCGGTGGCGATGTCACCCAACCGCGAGCCCAGCACCACCAGCAGGTCCGCCGCCTTCAGCCGCGCCGCCAGCCTGGGGTTCATCCCCACGCCCAGATCGCCGACATAGGCGCGGCTGGCGTTGTCCAGCCGGTCCTGGCGGCGAAACGACACCGCAACCGGCAGGCCCCAGCCCTCGGCAAAGGCTTCCAGCGCCTCGGCCGCCTCCACGCTCCATTGCGACCCGCCGACCACCACCAGCGGCCGCTCGGCCGCCCGGATCGCTGCGGCCACCGCCGCCGCCTGGGCCTCTGCCCCGCCCGGAACCGCCGCCGCCGGCGGCGGCAGGTCGGGCACCTCGGCGCGCGACGACAGCATGTCCTCGGGAAGCGCCAGCACCACCGGCCCGGGCCGGCCCGACATCGCCACATGGAAGGCGCGAGAGATGTACTCCGGCAGGCGTTCGATCTGGTCCACCTCGGCCGCCCATTTCGCCAGCGGGCCAAAGACGGCGCGGTAATCCACCTCCTGGAACGCCTCGCGGTCGCGATGCCCGCGCGCGATCTGGCCGACGAACAGGATCATCGGCGTCGAATCCTGTTTTGCCACATGCACCCCGGCGGCGGCATTCGTCGCCCCCGGCCCGCGGGTGACAAAGGCCACGCCGGGCCGCCCGGTCAGCTTGCCCGTCGCCTCGGCCATCATCGCGGCGCCGCCTTCATGCCGGCAGACGATGTTCGCGATGCCATGGTCATAAAGACCGTCCAGTGCAGCCAGAAAGCTTTCGCCCGGAACCGAGAACACGCGGGTCACCCCATAGGCCGCCAGATGATCCGCCAGTATCCGCCCGCCGTGCCGCATGTCTTGCCCTCCGTTCCAGAGCGCAACCTGCCCCGGGAGGGGGACAGGCGCAAGGTGGCCCCTTTTGCGCCCCGCGGAGTTTTCAAAAACTCCGCACCGGAAATTTCGAAATTTCCGGTGCGATTTCTTCGAAGAAATCGCCCGCGCTCAGGCTTTCACGCGCAGTCCCTTGGGGTCATAAAGCGGCTCCAGATGCACTTCGGCCGGCACCCGCTCGCTCGCCACCTCAAGTTCATAGGTGCCAGAGCGCACGAAATCCTCGGTGACCCCGCCGGGATGGCGCACATAGCCCAGGCCGATGGATTTCCCGACCGTGTGCCCGAACCCGCCCGAGGACAGCCAGCCGACCCGTTCGCCATTGCGATAGATCGTCTCGCGGCCCAGCAACACCACCTCGGGCGCGGCGGTAAAGGTGGCCAGTGCCTTCTTCACCCCGCCCGCAAGCTGTGACGCCACCGCAGCCCGGCCGATGAAATCCTCGTTCGACTTCATCTTGCAGGCCCAGGCCAGGCCCGCCTCGACCGGCGTGTGGTCCGGCCCGATATCGGCGCCCCAGGCGCGATAGCCCTTCTCCAGCCGCAGGGTCTCGATCGCGCGGTAGCCGCCATTCGCCAGGCCCAGGTCGCGGCCGGCGTCCATCAGCGCCTCGTAGACCGTCACTGCGCAGTCCACCGGGATGTGCAGCTCCCAGCCCAGTTCGCCGACATAGGTCACCCGCAGCGCCAGGACGGGGCATTTCGCGACGGAAATCCAGCGTGCGGTGCCAAAGCGGAAGCCGTCGTTGGACAGGTCGTCGCCGCAGACCCGCGTCAGGATGGCCCGCGCCTCGGGCCCCATCAGCGACAGCACGGCCGACCCCGAGGTCACGTCGCTCAGCTGGCAGTCGCCGGTCAGGTTGCGCGCGATCCAGTCGAAGTCATGGGTGGCAAAGCCGGTGCCGGTGACGATGTAGAATTCATCCTCGGCCAGCCGCGCCACCGTCAGGTCGCATTCGATGCCGCCCTTGCGGTTCAGTATCTGGGTATAGGTCAGGCTGCCGGGGGCGCGGTCGACGTTGCCGGCGGCGATCCGGTTCAGGTCGCGCGCCGCCCCCGGCCCCTTCAGCCGGAACTTGGCGAACGAGGTCTGGTCGATCAGCACCGCCGCCTCGCGCGCCACCTGATGCTCGCGCCGCACCGCGCCCCACCAGCCGGGGCGGCCGTAGGAATAGCGGTCGACCGGAGCTTCGCCCGCCGCCAGGTCGGCGAACCAGTTCGGCCGCTCCCACCCCAGCTTTTCGCCGAAACAGGCGCCCGCCGAGGTCAGATGCGCATAGAGCGGGCTGCGCCGGGTCGGGCGGC
Source organism: Fuscovulum sp. (assembly GCA_018058035.1). GTDB lineage: Bacteria > Pseudomonadota > Alphaproteobacteria > Rhodobacterales > Rhodobacteraceae > Pseudogemmobacter. Next base: position 54 of record JAGPCN010000028.1, on the reverse strand, counting down.
AGCTGCGCATTTCCTCGGACGGCCAGGCGATGGTGTAGTGCTTGCCATAGGCCT
>JAGPCN010000247.1 GCA_018058035.1 Fuscovulum sp. | reverse complement strand
TCAGGGATGCCGCGACCCTAGCGCAGCGCCCGACAGCCGCAAGCCCCGATGGCCCGCGCTAGCCCGACAGGTCGGCAAAACCCTTGTCGCTGGACAGCGAGCGTTCGGCGATGCGCAACAGCCGCGCCCAGACGGCGGAAAAGGCGGTGCTGTCGCAGCGGTCCAGGCAAGTGCGCGCATCGGCCGCCACCGAGGACAGGCTGACCATCCCCAGGTTCTCGGCCATCCGCTGCAACCGCTTCAGCTGGCGGGCCAGATCGGCGAGCTGGTGCGCCTTGACCTGGGCCGCGATGCCCGCCATCGCCAGCGCCAGTTCGCCCAAGGCGCGCGTGACCATCTGTTCGGCCGCCGAAGTGCCGAGGTTGCGGTAGATCACCGCAATCGCCTCGCCATCCTGGCGGATGCGTTCGCGCGGACGCAGGACCGTGACGTTTTCCATTTTCTTTCCCACACTGGTCGTCTTCACACCCACGACCATCCTGCCAGCGTGTGCTTTATGCTTCCTTACGGGTCGCCGCGGCCAGGGGCAATTTGCCTCTCGAATTTTCCGCGAATGCAGCCTAGGACAGACCGACACCCTGGCCGCACGGGACACCCGATGATCAAAGCCCGCCCCCTGCCCGCCTATCTCGTGCAGCGCTTTCACGGCTGGCGGGCGACGACCTACCAGGACAACCGCGCCTGGTACCGGCGGCTGGCCGCCAGTGGCCAGCACCCGCGCGCCATGGTGATCTCGTGCTGCGACAGCCGCGTCCACGTCACCTCGATCTTCGGCGCGGATGAGGGAGAGTTCTTCATCCACCGCAACGTCGCCAACCTGGTGCCGCCCTACAACCCCGACGGCGAATACCACGGCACCTCGGCGGCGGTCGAATATGCCGTCACCAGCCTGGGCGTCGCGCATATCGTCGTGCTGGGCCATTCCAACTGCGGCGGGGTCAAGGGCTGTCACGACATGTGCCGCGGCCATGCCCCGCAGCTTGAGGAAAGGACCAGCTTCGTCGGCCGCTGGATGGACATCCTGCGCCCCGGCTTCGACAAGGTGGCCGACCTGCCCGAAGACCAGATCCTGCCCGCGCTGGAAAAGCAGGCGGTGCTGACCAGCCTGGAAAACCTGATGACCTTCCCCTTCGTCCGCGACGCGGTCGACGACGACCGGCTGACACTGCATGGCCTGTGGACCGACACCGGCGAAGGCGGGCTGGAACAGTACGACCCCGCCCGCGGCGGCTTTCACCCGGTCTAGGCCATCGCCTGCCAGATCAGCCGCAGCGCCATCGCGGACGAGGTCACCACCAAGAGCGGCCGGATCACCCGCACCCCCACCCGCATCGCGACCCGCGCGCCAAGCGCCGCCCCCGCCACCTGCGCCGCCGCCATCGCCAGACCGACCACCCACCAGGTGGCCCCGGAAAAGGCAAAGACCGCCAGCGAACCCAGGTTCGAGGCAAAGTTCAACAGCTTGGTATGCGCCGTCGCCTTCAGCACGCCAAAGCCCGCCAGGGCGACAAAGGCGATCATGAAGAAACTGCCCGTCCCCGGCCCGAAGAACCCGTCATAGGCCGCGATCGCCGGCACCGCCGTCACCGCGAACACCGCCGGCGGCACCCGCTCGGCCCGGTCGGCATCGCTCAGCCCGCGCCGCAGCGCAAAGAACGCCGCCACCGCGATCAGCACCACCGGCATCACCACCCGCAGCACCTCGACCGGGATCAGATGCGCCACCAGCGCCCCCGCCGCCCCGGCGGCGGCCGCCACCCCCGCCATCGGCAGCTGCGCCGACAGCCGCACATGCCCGGCCCGCGCATAGGACAGCGCCGCCGTCGCCGCACCGAAGGTGCCCTGCAACTTGTTGGTCGCCAGGGCCTCGACCGGGTTCGCCCCGCACAGCAGCAAGACCGGAACCGTCACCAGCCCGCCGCCCCCCGCGATGGCATCGACAAACCCCGCGACGAAGGCCGCAAGGATCAGGATCAGGGCAAGCTCGGTCGCGATCTCGAACATCCGCCGGGTTCTGGACCGCGCCGCACCCGACGGCAAGGGGCCATCCGCCCCCAGCCCTTGCTCTTTGAGAAATACTCCGGGGAGCTCGAGGGGCAGCGCCCCTCGTCAGCCAAGGCCAGTCCCCCGCGAAACACCCACCCCAACGAAAAAGACTTGCGGCGGCAGCCGCGCCATTGCTTCCCCGCCCGTCCCGCAACAGCTTCAGTCCCGGAACTCATCCCGCGCATAGCCCTGCAGATACAGCAGCGCGGTCAGGTCGCCGTGGTTCACCCGCACCTCGCAGTCGGCCTGCACCCGCGGCTTGGCGTGCAGCGCCACGCCGGTGCCGGCGGCCTTCAGCATCGGCAGGTCGTTGGCGCCGTCCCCCACCGCGATCGCCTCGGCGGGCGTGATCCCCAACTGCGCTGCAATCTCGTGCAGGGCCAACAGTTTGGCCTCTTTCCCCAGGATCGGCTCGGCGACCGTCCCGGCCAGCCGGCCGCCCTCGACATGCAGCGTATTCGCCCGGTTTTCGTCAAAGCCAAGCCACCCCGCCACCGCGGCGGTAAAGGCCGTGAACCCGCCCGAGACCAGCGCCCCATAGGCCCCGTTCGCCTTCATCGTCGCCAAGAGCGCCTTGCCCCCAGGCATAAGCGTGATCCGGTCGCGCAGGACCTGTCCGATCACCGCCTCGGGCAGGCCCTTCAACAGCCCCACCCGCTCGCGCAGCGCGCCCTCGAAGTCGAGGTCCCCATTCATCGCCCGCGCCGTGATGTCGGCCACGCGCGCGCCCACCCCGGCCTCGTCGGCCAGTTCGTCGATGCATTCCTGCCGGATCATCGTCGAATCCATGTCGGCGATCAGCAGCCGCTTCTTCCGCCCCTCGGCGCGCTGCACGACCATGTCGACGCGCAGGGCCTGCAACCCTTCCCAGACCTCCCAGCGGTTCGCCGGAACCGCGCCCAGATCGAACTCGGCCGCCACGCCGGGGTCCAGCCAGCGCGCCCCGCCCCCGCCCCAGGCATTGCGCAGGGATTCGACCGTCACCCGCTCCAGCACCGGGGTTTCGGGGTTGGTGAGGAGTGTGACGACATACATGCGGCAGGTTTCCGATAGTGAACGGGCGTGTCGCTTTTTCGCGACCAAGCGTCGGACTAACGCGATTTTTCTGCTTGCGCCAGAGAGCCTGCGTCTTTAGCCAAGGCGGCGGGACACCCTTCCCCAACGAAGGGCTTTTAGCTGGAAGGCTACCATGACAGACCTGACCCCGCCGGCCAAGCGCCCGGCCAATCCGCGCTTCTCCTCTGGCCCCTGCGCCAAGATCCCCGGATATTCCCTCGACATGCTGGCCGACGCGCCCTTGGGCCGCAGCCACCGCGCCGCCGTCGGCAAGGCCAAGCTGCGCGAGGCGATCGACCTGACGCGTGAAATCCTCGGCGTCCCTGCCGACTACCGCATCGGCATCGTCCCCGCCTCGGATACCGGTGCGGTCGAGATGGCGATGTGGTCGCTGCTGGGCGCCCGCCCGGTCGAGATGCTGGCGTGGGAATCGTTTGGCGAGGGCTGGGTGACCGATGTGGTCAAGCAGCTGAAACTCGACGCCAAGGTGCGCATCGCGCCTTACGGGCAGATCGTGGACTTCGCTGAAGTCGATTTCGACAAGGACGTGGTCTTCACCTGGAACGGCACCACCAGTGGTGTCCGCCTGCCGAACGGCGATGCGATCCCGGCGAATCGTCAGGGCCTGACGATCTGCGACGCGACCAGCGCCGCCTTTGCGATGGACCTGCCCTGGGACAAGCTGGATGTCACCACCTTCTCCTGGCAGAAGGTCCTGGGCGGCGAAGGTGCGCACGGCATGCTGATCCTCAGCCCCCGCGCGGTGGAACGGCTGGAGACCTACACCCCCGCCTGGCCGCTGCCCAAGATCTTTCGGCTGACCGCCAAGGGCAAGCTGATCGAAGGCATCTTCCAGGGCGAGACGATCAACACCCCCTCGATGCTGGCGAACGAGGATTACCTTGTCGCGCTGAAATGGGCGAAAAGCATCGGCGGGCTGAAGGGCCTGATTGCCCGCGCCGATGCCAATGCGAAAGTCGTCCACGAGTTCTGCGCCCAGAACCCCTGGATCGCGAACCTGGCCGAAGACCCGGCCACCGCCTCGACCACCTCGGTCTGCCTGAAATTCACCGACCCGCGCATCACCGATGGCGAGGCCTTCGCCAAGGCCGTCGCCAAGCGGATCGAAAAGGCCGGCGCGGGCTTCGACATGGGGGCCTACCGCGATGCCCCTCCGGGCCTGCGGATCTGGTGCGGCTCGACCGTGGAGACGGCGGACGTCCAGGCACTGATGCCCTGGATCGCCCACGCCTTCCACGCCGAGATCGCCGCACTGGCGCAGGCGGCCTGACCGGGATGGGCGCATCGCCCATCCTACTTCCCGACATTCCGTAGGATGGGCGGTGCGCCCATCCTCCCGACCTTTCAAAGGACCCGAACCCATGCCCAAAGTCCTCGTTTCCGACGAACTCTCCGAAACCGCCGTCCAGATCTTCCGCGACCGCGGGGTCGAGGTCGACTACCTGCCGAAGCTTGGCAAGGACAAGGAGAAGCTGGCCGAGATCATCGGCCAGTATGACGGCCTCGCCATCCGCTCGGCCACCAAGGTCACCGGAAAGCTGCTGGAAAACGCCACCCGGCTGAAAGTCGTCGGCCGCGCCGGCATCGGCGTCGACAACGTCGACATTCCGGCGGCGTCCAAGAAGGGCGTGATCGTGATGAACACGCCCTTCGGCAACTCGATCACCACGGCCGAACACGCCATCGCGATGATGTTCGCCGTGGCCCGCCAGATCCCCGAGGCCAACGCCAGCACCCATGCCGGCAAGTGGGAGAAATCCCGCTTCATGGGGGTGGAGCTTTACAACAAGACCCTCGGCGTGATCGGCGCCGGCAACATCGGCGGCATCGTCTGCGACCGCGCCGTGGGCCTGCACATGAAGGTCGTGGCCTACGATCCGTTCCTGTCCGACGAACGGGCAAGGCAGCTGGGCGTGACCAAGGTGGACCTGGACGAGCTTCTGCATCGCGCCGATTTCATCACGCTCCACGTCCCGCTGACCGACAAGACCCGCAACATCCTGTCGCGCGAGAACCTGGCCAAGACGAAAAAGGGCGTCCGCATCATCAACTGCGCCCGCGGCGGCCTGGTCGACGAGGCGGCGTTGCTCGAAGCGCTCAACTCCGGCCATGTCGCCGGCGCCGCGCTGGACGTGTTCGAGACCGAACCGGCGACAGAAAACCCCCTCTTCAACCACCCGAACGTGGTCTGCACCCCGCACCTGGGCGCCTCGACCACCGAAGCGCAAGAGAACGTGGCGCTGCAGGTTGCCGAGCAGATGTCGGACTACCTCTTGACCGGAGCGGTGCAGAACGCGCTGAACATGCCCAATGTCACCGCCGAAGAGGCCGCCGTGATGGGCCCCTGGGTGAAACTGGCGGGCCATCTCGGCGCCTTCATCGGCCAGATGACGGACGAGCCGATCAAGGCCATCAACATCCTCTACGATGGCCGCGTGGCCGAAATGAACGTGGCCGCGCTGAACCAGTCGGTCATCGCCGGCGTGCTGAAGGCGCAGAACCCGGACGTGAACCTGGTCTCCGCCCCGGTGGTGGCCAAGGACAAGGGCATCCAGATCTCGACCACCCGGCAGGACAAGACCGGCGTGTTCGACGCCTACATCAAGGTCACCATGGTGACGGAAAAGCGCGAACGCTCGATCGCCGGCACCTGTTTTTCCGACGGCAAGCCGCGGTTCATCCAGATCAAGGGCATCAACATCGACGCCGAGGTGGGCGAGCACATGCTTTACACCACCAACGAGGACGTGCCCGGCATCATCGGCCTTCTGGGCATGACCATGGGCAAGAACGGCGTCAACATCGCCAACTTCACGCTGGGCCGGTCGGGCGTGGGGCAGGACGCGATCGCGCTTCTGTACCTTGACCAGCAGATCGACCCGAAAGTGGTGCAGACGCTGGAATCCACCGGCATGTTCAGCCAGGTCAAGCCGCTGCACTTCGTCGGGGCCTAGGGGCAGGACCTTGCCCCTTCAGTCCGGCTGAAATACCCCGGGGGTCCGGGGGCAGCGCCCCCGGGCTTTCCAACCCGCGAAAGGCCCCCCAATGCGCGCCTATGCCATCGGCGACATCCACGGACACCTTGGCCTGTTGCG
>JAGPCN010000026.1 GCA_018058035.1 Fuscovulum sp. | reverse complement strand
GGGGCGATGGCACTTTCGTCGGTCTTTGTGCTGACCAATGCCTTGCGGCTGAAAGGGGTGCGGGGATGAACATTTCCGAAGTCGGCGCGCGGGCCGGGCTGCCCGCCAAGACCATCCGCTATTACGAAGAGATCGGGCTGATCCGCGCCGCCCGCGGCCCGAACGGCTATCGCCGGTTCCGCGAGGCGGACCTGCACAAGCTGGCCTTCATCGGCCGGGCACGGTCCTTGGGCTTTTCGATCGAGGAATGCCGGGCGCTTTTGGCGCTGTACGAGGACAAGGGCCGCGCCAGCGCCGACGTCAAGGCGCTGGCCGAACGCCACCTGGCGCAGATTGCGGCCAAGATCGACGAGTTGCGCGCCATGCAGGCGACGCTGACCGACCTGGTCGGCGCCTGTGCCGGCGACCATCGCCCCGATTGCCCGATCCTGAAGGGCCTGGCCGACGCGGGCTGCTGCTGAGGGCCGCTCGTCGTTCGACTTCGTCTCCTCCTCGCCGCGGATCTTGCGACGAGGGCACGGAGTGCCACGAGGAGCGCGCCTCAGGCGACCTTCAGGATGAACTGCAGGTCGCAGTTTTCCTTGACCAGGTCGGCCACGGTCACTTCGTCGAGCTTCTGGTAGAACGCCGCCAGCGCATCCGACAGCAGGCATTTCAGCCGGCAGGCGGTGAACAGCGGGCAGTGGTTGGCGTCGCCCGCAAAGCATTCGGCAAAGGGCAGCGGCGCCTCGAAGGCGCGGAACACCTCGCCAACCGTGATCGTCTCGGGCGCGCGGCCCAGCGACAGCCCGCCGGCGCGGCCGCGCACGGTGTGCAGGAACTTCTTCTGGGCCAGCAGGTGGATCACCTGGGCCAGGTGGTTTTCCGACGCCGCGCAGGCCTCGGCCACCTCTTGCCGCCGCACGATGCGGTCGGGGTTCACCGCGCAGAACATCAGCGTCCGCATGGCGAGGTTCGTTCTTGTGGTCAGGCGCATCCCGCTCTCCCAATCCTTCTGGTGCGGCGAAGTTGAACCGCAGAGTCGCCGTTTGACCATGATCCAGATCAGATTCCCGTCGCCCGCACAGTCGTGCCGCGCCCGGGCCGCCCGTGCCGCAGATGATCGCCAGGTGCCGGCAGGGCCGCCCCTGCCAGCGGTTTCCCAATGCGTTCAACGGCTTGGTCAGGTCTGAAATGTCAAAGCGCTTTGGATTGCGGAATTTATTGGTTTGGCATCGAAAAATCCGGTTTTATTTGCGGCCTGTTTGCGGTAACAGGAAAGCGGTTTGGTTGCTTTCTTCGCCGCCCGCCGGCCCCTGTCCGGTCTGCCTTGACCGTGGGGCGGGGCGCTTTAGGCTGGCCGTGCAGCATGCAAACAGCAGGACATCGCGTGAAAGATTCTGGCGTGACCCCGACCCTTCTGAAGGCCGACATCCAGCGGCACCTGACCTATACGCTGGGCAAGGATGCCGCCAACGCCAGCAGCTATGACTGGCGCATGGCGCTGTCGTTCGCGATCCGCGACCGCATCGTCGAGCCCTGGTTCGCCAGCACCCGCCGCACCTGGGCCGAGAACCGCAAGCGCGTCTACTACCTGTCGATGGAATTCCTGATCGGCCGCATCCTGGAGGATGCGACCGCGAACCTGGGCCTGACCGAGGCGGTCGAAGAGGCGATGGCCGAGGCGGGTCAGGATTTCCGCAGCCTGGCCGCCGAGGAACCGGATGCTGCGCTTGGCAACGGCGGGTTGGGGCGGCTGGCGGCCTGCTTCATGGAAAGCATGGCGACGGTCGGCTGCCCGGCCTATGGCTACGGCATCCGCTATGAACACGGCCTGTTCCGCCAGCGCTTTGAAGGTGGCCGCCAGGTCGAGACGCCGGAAGACTGGCTGAGCCTGTCGAACCCCTGGGAATTCCCGCGCCCCGAAAGCGCCTATACCATCGGCTTCAAGGGCCACATGGAAACCCGCGACGGGCGCGAGGTCTGGGTCCCCGGTGAAACCGTCATCGCCGAGGCGCATGACACCCCGGTGGTGGGCTGGCAGGGCCGGTGGGCCAACACGCTGCGGCTGTGGGCGGCCAAGCCGACGACGCTCTTTGACCTGGAGCGTTTCAACCGCGGCGACTATGCCGCCGCCGCCGAACCCGAGGCGCTGGCCCGCACGCTGTCCCGCGTGCTTTATCCCGATGACACCACCTATCAGGGCAAGGAGCTGCGGCTGAAGCAGGAGTTCTTCCTGACCTCTGCCGCCCTGCAGGACATCCTGCGCCGCTACCTGGCCGCCCATTCCGATCTGAAGGCGCTGCCGAAGCATGTCGCCATCCAGATGAACGACACCCACCCCGCCATCGCGGGGCCGGAACTGGTCCGCCTGCTGACGGACGATCACGGGATGACGTTCGAGGACGCTTTGGACACCGCGCGGGCCTGCCTGGGCTACACCAACCACACGCTGCTGCCCGAGGCGCTGGAGAAATGGGCGACCTTCACCTTCGGCAACGTGCTGCCGCGCCACATGCAGATCGTCGAACGCATCGACAGCTGGCACCGCCGCACCTGGCCGAACCGGCCGCATTACGTGGGCATCGTCAAGCACCACGAGGTGCGGATGGGCGAACTGGCCTTCGTGATGGCGCATAAGGTGAACGGGGTTTCGGCGCTGCATTCCGACCTGGTCAAGCAGAACCTGTTCCCCGAACTGAACCGCCTGCACCCTGGGCGCATCATCAACCAGACCAACGGCGTGACCCCGCGGCGCTGGCTGAAGACCTGCAACCGTCCGCTGGCCGGGCTGATCACCGACACCATCGGCGCGGGCTGGGAAGACGACCTGGACCGGCTGACCGGCCTTGCGGACCATGTCGGCGATGCCGGCTTCCGCGACCGCTTCGATGCCGCCAAGCGGGTGAACAAGGCGCGGGTCAGCGACTGGATCGGGCAGGAATTCGGGGTCAAGGTCAGCCCCGACGCGCTGTTCGACGTGCAGGTCAAGCGCATCCATGAATACAAGCGCCAGCTTCTGAACATCCTGGAATGCATCGCCTACTGGCACGCCCTGCGCAGCGGCGCGGTCAAGGACCCGGTGCCGCGCCTGCGCCTCTTTGGCGGCAAGGCGGCGCCGGGCTATGCGGTGGCCAAGGAAATCATCCGTCTGATCAACGACGTGGCCGAGGTGGTCAACAACGACCCGCAGGTGGGCGACCTGCTGAAGATCGTCTATCCGCCCAATTACAACGTCTCGATGGCCGAACGGGTGATCCCGGCGGCCGACCTGTCGGAACAGATCTCGACCGCGGGGAAAGAGGCCAGCGGCACCGGCAACATGAAGTTCATGATGAACGGCGCGCCGACCATCGGCACGCTGGACGGGGCCAACGTGGAAATCCTGTCGGAAGTCGGCGCCGAGAACTTCTTCCTGTTCGGCCTGAACGCCGATCAGGTGGCGAAGCGGCGCGAAGACCCCGAACACGCCCGCAAGGCGATCGAGGCCAGCCAGCCCCTGCAGGACGTGCTGCAGATGATCGCCGAGGGCCGGTTCAGCCCCGACGATCCGGGCCGCTATCACGGCCTGGTCCACGCCATGTGGCATTCCGACTATTTCCTGGTGGCCAGCGACTTCGATGCCTACCACGCCGCGCAAGGGGCGGTGGACGCGGCCTTCCGCGACCGGGCGACCTGGGTCAGGATGGCGGCGATGAACACGGCGCGGTCGGGCTTTTTCTCGTCTGACCGTACCATCCGCGGCTACATGAAGGATGTCTGGGACGTGACACCCGCGCTGTGACCGGCGCGGCCTTTTCGGGGGAGGGAAGGCCTATGGGCGATCTGGTGGACGAAGGCACGGCCTGGGCGATTGCCGAGGGGCGCCATGGCGATCCGTTTTCCGCCCTTGGCCTGCACAAGCGGGCCTCGGGGTGGGTGCTGACGGCCTTTGTGCCGGGGGCCGATGCGGTCTGGGCGCTGACCGGCAAGACGGGCAAGCCGGTGGAACTGGCGCATCAGGACGGTGGCGTCTGGGCGGCGGTGCTGCCGCGCAAGGCCGACTACCGGCTGCGGGCGCGCGGTTTCGGCACCGAGTGGGACTGGGACGACCCCTTCGCCTTTGGCCCCGTGCTGGGCGAGATGGACGAATACCTCTTGGGCGAGGGCACGCACAAACGCCTGTGGCAGGTGCTGGGCGCGCATTGCATCACGCATGAGGGGACCGAGGGCGTGCATTTCGCCGTCTGGGCGCCGAACGCCGAGCGCGTCTCGGTGGTGGGCAACTTCAACCACTGGGACGGCCGGCGCCACCCGATGCGCCGGCGCGGGCCGACCGGGGTGTGGGAGACCTTCGTTCCCGGGCTGCAAGAGGGCGAGACCTACAAATACGAAATCCGCGGCCCCGGCGGCGCGCTGATGCCGCTGAAGGCTGATCCGGTCGGGTTCGGGTCTGAACATCCGCCTGCAAACGCCTCGGTCGTCAGGAAAATCGGCGGTGACTTTCACGATGCCGAGTGGATGGCGACGCGCGGGGGGCATCAGTCCATCGACGCGCCGATCTCGGTCTACGAGGTGCATCTGGGGTCCTGGAGGCGGGCGCCGGGCGACCGGATGCTGTCTTACCCGGAACTGGCCGAGCAGCTGGTGGACTATGCCGCCGACATGGGGTTCACCCATATCGAATGCCTGCCGGTCAGCGAATATCCCTTCGACGGCAGCTGGGGCTATCAGCCGGTGGGCCTGTTCGCCCCGACCATCCGCCACGGTACGCCTTCGGAATTCCGCGCCTTTGTCGATGCGGCGCACCGCAAGGGCCTTGGTGTGATCCTCGACTGGGTGCCCGGCCATTTCCCGACCGATGCGCATGGGTTGGGCCGGTTCGACGGCACCGCGCTTTACGAACACCAGGACCCGCGCGAGGGCTTCCACCAGGACTGGAACACCCTGATCTACAACTACGGCCGGACCGAGGTGAAGAACTACCTCGTCTCCAACGCCTTGTATTGGCTTGAGGAATACCACATTGACGGGCTGCGCGTGGATGCCGTGGCATCCATGCTTTACCGCGACTACAGCCGGAAAGAGGGCGAATGGGTGCCCAACAAGGACGGCGGCCGCGAGAACTACGAGGCGATCGAGGTCCTGCGGCAGATGAACATCACCGCCTACGGCGAATCCCCCGGCGTGATGACGGTGGCCGAGGAAAGCACCGCATTCCCGGGCGTCAGCAGGCCCGCGAACTGGGGCGGCCTGGGCTTCGGGTTCAAGTGGAACATGGGCTGGATGAACGACACCCTGTCCTACATGCAGAAGGACCCGATCTTTCGCAAATACCACCACCACCAGATGACCTTTGGCCTGGTCTATGCCTGGTCGGAAAACTACATCCTGCCGATCAGCCATGACGAAGTCGTCCACGGCAAGGGCAGCATGCTGTCCAAGATGCCGGGCGGGGGCGACGAGAAATTCGCCAACCTGCGGGCCTACTACGGCTTCATGTGGGGGCATCCGGGCAAGAAGCTGCTCTTCATGGGGCAGGAATTCGCGCAAGGCCGTGAATGGAACCACAACCAGTCGCTGGACTGGCACCAGCTGGACCATCCCCAGCACGCCGGCATGCAGGCCTTGGTGCGCGACCTGAACCGCGCCTACCGCGACACCCCTGCGCTGCACGTCAACGACTGCCGGCCCGAGGGCTTTGCCTGGATCGAGTCGAACGATGCCGAGGCAGGGGTCTATTCCTGGGTCCGCAAGGGGCGTGACAGCGACCCGATGGTGGTGGTGGCGGTGAACATGACGCCGGTCGAACGGACCTACCGGCTGGGCCTGCCCGCCGCAGGGCGCTGGAGCGAGCTTCTGAACACCGACGCCGCCATATACGGCGGGGGCAACTGTGGCAACCTGGGAGGGGTGGCCACGGAAAAGACGCCCTGGCACGGGCAGGCGCAATCGGCGCTTGTCACCCTGCCGCCGTTGTCGGCAGTCTATCTGAAACAGGGACAAGCCTGAAAAGGGCACAAGGGGAGGACGACATGAAGGCAAGACCGAACCAGAGGCTGTCAAGCCAGGCGATGGCCTTCGTGCTGGCGGGCGGACGCGGGTCGCGGCTGAAAGAGCTGACCGACCGGCGCGCGAAACCGGCGGTCTATTTCGGCGGCAAGGCGCGGATCATCGACTTCGCGCTGTCGAACGCCTTGAACAGCGGCATTCGCAAGATGGCGATTGCCACGCAATACAAGGCGCACAGCCTGATCCGCCACGTCCAGCGCGGCTGGAACTTCTTTCGCGCCGAGCGCAACGAATACCTGGACATCCTGCCGGCCAGCCAGCGGATGGACGAGGTGAACTGGTACCGCGGCACCGCCGATGCGGTGGCGCAGAACATCGACATCATCGACAGCTACCGCATCAAGTATGTCATCATCCTGGCCGGCGACCACATCTACAAGATGGACTACGAGGTGATGCTGCAGCAGCACGCCGAGACCGGCGCCGATGTCACCATCGGCTGCCTGACCGTGCCGCGCGCCGAAGCCTCGGCCTTTGGCGTGATGCATGTCGACAAGGCGATGCGGATCACCGATTTCCTGGAAAAGCCCAAGAACCCTCCGGCCATTCCGGGCGACCCCGACCACGCGCTGGCCAGCATGGGGATCTATGTCTTCGACTGGGCCTTCCTGCGCGACCTGCTCTTGAAGGACATGGCCGACGACAGCAGCAGCCACGACTTCGGCTTTGACCTGATCCCCCATATCGTCAAGCACGGCAAGGCGGTGGCGCATCGCTTCGCCGACAGCTGCGTGACCTCGGGGCTTGAGGAGGAACCCTACTGGCGCGACGTCGGCACCATCGACGCCTTCTGGCAGGCCAACATCGACCTGACCGACTTTGTCCCGAAGCTGGACATCTATGACCAGAGCTGGCCGATCTGGACTTATTCCGAGATCGTGCCCCCGGCCAAATTCATCCATGACGAGGACGGGCGGCGCGGATCGGCGGTGTCGTCGCTGGTGTCGGGCGACTGCATCGTCTCGGGCTCGGCGGTGTCGAACAGTCTTCTGTTCACGGGGGTGCGCACGCACAGCTATTCGGCGCTGGAATATGTGGTGGCGCTGCCCCGCGTGGTGGTGAACCGCAAGGCCGAGCTGAAGAACTGCGTGATCGACAGCAGCGTGACCATCCCCGAGGGTCTGGTGGTGGGCCAGGATCCGGTCGAGGATGCCAGGTGGTTTCGCCGTTCGGACACTGGTATCGTGCTGATCACGCAGGATATGCTGGACGCGCGGGCCAGGGCCCTGGGCTAAGGCGCGGGGTGGAGACGGCCGGGGGGCCAGCCCCCCGGACCCCCCGGGGTATTTGGGCCGAAATGAAGGGGCTTGCGATGAAGGGGCGGGTGCTGTCGGTCGCGTCGGAATGCGTGCCGCTGGTCAAAACCGGCGGCCTGGCCGATGTGGTGGGCGCGCTGCCGGCAGCGCTGGCGGGGCAGGGCTGGGACATGCGGGTGCTGCTGCCGGCCTATCGCGCGCTGCGCCCCCGTATCAGGGACTGGCCCGAGGTCTGGCGCGATGAGGGCCTTTGGGGCGGCACCGGCGTGGTGCGGATGGGCGTGGTCGAGGGCGTGACCGTGATGGCACTGGACGCACCGCATCTTTACGACCGCGAGGGCGGGCCCTATGGCGGCCCGGGGGGCGACTGGCCCGACAATCCGCAGCGCTTTGCCGCCCTGTCCTGGGTCGCCGCCGCGATGGCGCGCGAGGGCGTGCAGGGCTGGAAGCCCGGCATCCTGCATGCGCATGACTGGCAGGCCGGGTTCGCGCCGGCCTACCTGGCCTACCACGGCGCGGGCGGCTGCCGGTCGGTGATCACGGTGCACAACATCGCCTTCCAGGGCTGGGCGCCGGCGGCAATGCTGGCCGACCTGCGCCTGCCGGGCAGCGCCTTTCATCCCGGCGCGCTGGAATATTACGGCGGGCTGTCCAGCCTGAAGGCCGGGCTTGTCACCGCCGACCGGATCACCACCGTCTCGCCCCGCTATGCCGAGGAACTGATGCGGCCCGAATTCGGCATGGGCTTGCAGGGCGTGATCCAGGCGCGGGCGGCGGATGTGTCGGGCATCCTGAACGGGGTCGACCTGTCGGTCTGGTCGCCCGAAACCGAGGCGGTAAACCCCTATTCGGCCAAGCAAATGGCCGGCAAGGCCGCCGCCCGCGCCGCGCTTTGCGCCGAATTCGGGGTGGATGTGCCGGGACCGCTGGCGATCGTCGTCAGCCGGATGACCGACCAGAAGGGCATCGACCTCTTGCCCGCCGTGGTGCCCGATTTCGTGGCCGCGGGCGGCGGGCTGATCGTTCTGGGTTCGGGCGATCCGGGGCTGGAAGGCGCGATGCGCGCGCTGGCCACGCGCTATCCCGGCCGGGTCGCGGTGCGCATCGGCTATGACGAAGCCTTGAGCCACCGGATGTTCCAGGGCGCCGATGCCGTGCTGGTGCCCAGCCGGTTCGAGCCTTGCGGCCTGACCCAGATGTACGGCTTGCGCTACGGCGCGCTGCCGGTGGTGGCGGCGACCGGCGGGCTGGCCGATACGGTGATCGGGGCCACGCCTGCCACCCTGGCGGCGGGCGTGGCGACGGGTGTCGTCTTTCACCCCACCGATGCGCTGGCCTTCGGCCAGGCCCTGCGCCAGCTGGTCGCGCTGCACGCCGACGCTGGGCCTTGGGCGCGGGCGCAAAGGGCCGCGATGGCGCACCCGGTGGGCTGGCAGACCAGCGCCACCGCCTATGCCGCGCTTTACGCAGCCCTGGCCGGGGCCTGAGGCCGATGACCCGCCCCGCCGCTCTGCGCGCCAATGGACATGCGGTGTCCCCCGGCCAGCCCTGGCCAATGGGCGCCACGCTGACTGGCGACGGGGTGAATTTCGCCGTGTTCTCGGCCCATGCCGAGATGATCGAGCTGTGCCTCTTCACCCCCGATGGCCGCAAGGAGATGGCCCGCCTGCCGATCCGCGACCGCGACGGCGACATCTGGCACCTGCATGTCGGCGGGCTGACGGCGGGGCAGGTCTACGGCTTTCGCGCCCATGGCCCCTACGACCCGGAACGCGGCCACCGCTTCAACCCGCACAAGCTGCTGCTGGACCCCTATGCCCGCGCGCTGGAGGGGCGGCTGCGCTGGTCGGATGCGGTGATGGGCTACAAGGTCGGCAGCCCGCGTGGCGATCTGTCCTATGACACCCGCGACAGCGCCTTTGCCGTGCCCAAGGCCATGGTCTGCGACCCCTCGTTCGGCTGGGGCAACGATGCCCCGCCGCGCATCCCGCGCGCCGATACGGTGATCTGCGAGGCGCATGTGCGCGGCCTGACCATGCGCCATCCGGGCGTCGAACGGGCCCTGCGCGGCAGCTACCTGGGCCTCGCCTGCGACGCGGTGCTGGAGCATCTGGTGAAGCTGGGCATCACCACGGTCGAGCTGCTGCCGATCCAGGCCTTTGTCGACGAACGCTTTGTCACCGCCCGCGGCCTGCGCAACCACTGGGGCTACAACACGCTGGCCTTTCTGGCGCCGGAACCGCGCTACATGGCCCGCGGCGGCTTGTGGGAAGTGCAGACCATGGTCCGCCGCCTGCATTCGGCCGGGATCGAGGTGATCCTGGACGTGGTCTACAACCACACCGCCGAGGGCGACGAATGGGGCCCGACGCTGTCGTACCGGGGCCTCGACAACGCCAGCTATTACCGGCTGGCCGAGGGCGGGCGGCGCTATGCCAACGACACCGGCACCGGCAACACGCTGAACCTGACCCATCCGATGGTGCTGCGGATGGTGATGGACAGCTTGCGCTACTGGGTCGAACAGGTGCATGTCGACGGCTTCCGCTTTGACCTGGCCACCGTGCTGGGGCGCGAGGCGCAGGGGTTCGACCCGAACGGCGGCTTCTTCGACGCGATCCGCCAGGACCCGGTGCTGAGCCGTGTCAAGCTGATCGCCGAACCCTGGGACATCGGGCCGGGCGGCTATCAGCTGGGCGCCTATCCGCATCCGTTCCTGGAATGGAACGACCGCTTCCGCGATGGCGTGCGCCGTTACTGGCGCGGCGATGCCGGGATGACCCGCGACCTGGCCGCCCGCCTGCTGGGCAGCGCGGAAAAGTTCGACCATTCGGGCCGCGCCGCGACCTCGTCGGTGAACTACATCACCAGCCATGACGGCTTCACCCTGCACGACCTGGTGTCCTACACCGTCAAGCGCAACTGGGCCAATGGCGAGGACAACCGCGACGGCCACTCCGAAAACCACTCCGACAACCTGGGGGTCGAAGGCCCTTCGGACGAGCCCGCGATCCAGGCCGCGCGGGCGTTGCGCAAGCGCAACCTGCTGGCGACGCTGTTCCTGTCGCAGGGTGTTCCGATGCTGCTGGCAGGGGACGAAATCGGCCAGACCCAGGGCGGCAACAACAACGCCTATGCCCAGGACAACGACACCAGCTGGTTGGACTGGGACCATGCCGATGCCGCGCTGGTGGCCTTTGTCGCGCGGCTGACGGCGCTGCGCCGGGCGCATCCGGTGCTGCGCCAGCGCCGGTTCCTGCATGCCCGCGCCCGGCCCTCGGACGGCCTGCGCGACGTGATCTGGCGCCGGCCCGATGGCTCGGAACCCGGGCCGCACGACTGGCACGACCCGGCCTTCCGCTGTCTTTGCGTGGAACTGCGGATGGCGGCCGAAGGCGGCGACCCCTCGCGCGAGGCGATGCTGGCGGTGTTCAACTGCGGCCCCGCCGTGGCGCTGGCCTTGCCCGACACCGCGCCGGGCTGGCAGCTGATCCTTGACACCACGCGCCCGGACCTGACCGAAGGCCCCGCGCCCGCAGAGGCGCCGGCGCAGTCGGTGCTCTTGCTGCGCGCAAGGCCCGCCCGATCCCACGGAGGAACCCCATGATCACCACCGTCGCCACCCAGCCCATCGCCGGCCAGAAGCCCGGCACCAGCGGCCTGCGCAAGAAGACCCCGGTCTTCATGGGCCGGCATTACCTGGAAAACTTCGTCCAGTCGGTGTTCGACGTGGTCGGCTGCCGCAACGGTGATGGAACCGGCAAGACCTTTGTCCTGGGCGGCGACGGGCGCTATTTCAACGACCGCGCGGCGCAGGTGATCCTGCGGATGGCGGCGGCCAACGGCGCGGCTCGCGTGATCGTGGGGCAGGGCGCGATCCTGTCAACTCCGGCGGCCAGCCACTTGATAAGGCTGAACAAGACCGACGGCGGCATCATCATGTCGGCCAGCCACAACCCCGGCGGCCCGCATGAGGATTTCGGGGTCAAGTTCAACATGCCGAACGGCGGCCCCGCGCCCGAGGCGGTGACCGAGGCGATCTACGCCCGCACCACCGAAATCACCGAATACAAGGTGGCCGAGGCGCAGGATGTCGATCTGTCGCGCATCGGGCGGTACGACCTGGCCGGCATGGTCGTCGACGTAGTCGACCCGGTCGCCGACTATGCCGCGCTGATGGAAACCCTGTTCGACTTTGCCGCGATCCGGGCGATGTTCGCGGGCGGCTTTCGCATGCGGATGGATGCGATGTGCGCCGTGACCGGGCCTTACGCCGTTGAAATCCTGGAAAACCGTCTGGGCGCCGCCCCCGGCACCTGTGTCAACGCCACGCCCCTGCCGGATTTCGGCGGCATGCACCCCGACCCGAACCCGACCTGGGCCAAGGCCCTGATGGACGAGATGTTCGGCGAAGGCGCCCCCGATTTCGGCGCCGCCAGCGATGGCGACGGCGACCGCAACATGGTGGTCGGGCGCGGCATCTATGTCTCGCCTTCCGACAGCCTGGCGGTTCTGGCGGCCAACGCGCATCTGGCGCCGGGCTATGCGCAGGGCCTGGCCGGGGTGGCCCGGTCGATGCCGACCAGCGCCGCCGCCGACCGGGTGGCCGAGGCCCTGGGGATTGCCGCCTTCGAGACCCCGACCGGGTGGAAGTTCTTCGGCAACCTGATGGACGCCGGCCGCGCCACCCTGTGCGGCGAGGAGAGCTTTGGCACCGGTTCCGACCACGTGCGCGAAAAGGACGGGCTTTGGGCGATCCTGTTGTGGCTGAACATCCTGGCGGTGCGGCACCAGCCGGTGGCGGCGATCCTGGCCGAACACTGGGCGCGGTTCGGCCGCAACTACTATAGCCGCCACGACTTCGAGGCGATCCCGGTGGACCAGGCCGATGCGATGATGGCCACGCTGCGGGGCAGGCTGTCGACCCTGCCGGGCACTACGGTCGAGGGGCTGGCGGTGACGGCCGCCGATGACTTTGCCTATACCGATCCGGTCGATGGCTCGGTCGCCCGGGCGCAGGGCGTGCGGGTGCAGTTCCAGGGCGGCAGCCGCGCGGTGTTCCGCCTGTCGGGCACCGGGACCGAGGGTGCAACGCTGCGGCTCTACCTGGAGCGCTACGCCCCCGGGCCGCAGGGCCTTGACCTTGATCCGCAAGAGGCGTTGGCGCCGATCATCCGCGCCGCCCATGCGGTGGCCGGGATCGCGGCCTTCACCGGGCGCAGCGCGCCGGATGTGCTGACCTGAGCGGCGATTCCTGCACGTCCGTGTCGCAAATGAACCAGCACCCGCTGCGTTCCGGCGCAAACTTGACACTCGTGTCGAGAGGGGGATGGCGATGAACGAACAGCGGCGCAGCGGACGGCAGGCACGGGCAGCGGAACGCAGCCGCAAGGGCGGGGGCATCGGTCGGCCCTACATCCTGCGCAACATCCCGACCTACGACATCCTGTCCGAGGAAAACCTGGTCCGGATCGAGACCGCCGCCGACCGCATCCTGGCCGAGACCGGGATCGAGTTCCGCGACGACCCCGTGGCGCTGGACCTTTGGCGCCGCGCCGGGGCGGATGTGCAGGGCGACCTGGTCAAGTTCCCGCCGGGCCTGTTGCGCGAGGTGCTGCAGACGGCCCCCGCGCAGTTCACGCAACACGCCAGGAATCCCGCGAACAACGTTGAAATCGGTGGGAAATCCGTGGTCTTCGCACCCGCATACGGCAGCCCTTTCGTGATGGATCTGGACCGCGGCCGCCGCTTCGGCACGATCGAGGATTTCCGCAACTTCATCAAGCTGGCGCAGTCCAGCCCGAACTTCCACCACTCGGGCGGCACGATCTGCGAACCCACCGACGTGCCGGTGAACAAGCGCCACCTCGACATGGTGATGTCGCACATCGAGCTGTCGGACCGGCCTTTCATGGGCTCGGTCACCGCCGAGGAGCGCAGCGAAGACAGCATCGAGTTGTGCCGCATCCTGTTCGGCCGCGACTTCGTCGACCAGAACTGCGTGATCCTGGGCAACGTCAACGTCAACAGCCCGCTGGTCTGGGACGGCACGATGACGCGATCCCTGCGGGCCTATGCCCGGGCCAACCAGGCGGCGGTGATCGTGCCCTTCATCCTGGGCGGCGCGATGGGGCCGCTGACCAGCGCCGGCGCCATCGCCCAGTCGCTGGCCGAAACCATGGTCGGCTGCGCGTTGACCCAACTGGAGCGCAAGGGCGCCCCGGTGATCTTCGGCAACTTCCTGTCGTCGATGGCGATGCGCTCGGGCAGCCCCACCTTCGGCACGCCGGAACCGGCGATCGGCAGCATGGTGATCGGCCAGCTGGCGCGGCGGCTGAAGCTGCCGCTTCGCTGCTCGGGCAACTTCACCACCTCGAAACTCCCGGACGCGCAGGCGATGACCGAGGGCACGATGTCGATGCTGGCGGCCATCCATTGCGGGGCCAACTTCATCCTGCATTCGGCGGGGTTCCTGGACGGGCTGCTGTCCATGTCCTACGAAAAGTTCATGCTTGATGCCGACCTCTGCGGCGCGCTGCATTCCTATCTGGACGGGGTCAAGGTCGACGACGACCAGCTGGCGGTCGAGGCCTTTGCCGAGGTCGGTCCGGGCAACCACTTCTTCGGCTGTTCCCACACCATGGCGCATTACGAGACCGCGTTCTGGGATTCGTCGCTGGCCGACAACGAGCCGTTCGAGAAGTGGCAGGCGGCCGGGTCCGAGGATGCCGCAAGCCGGGCCAACAAGGCCTGGAAGCGGGCTCTGGCCGAATACGAGGCCCCGGCGCTGGACGAGGGCATCCGCGAGGGGCTGCACGACTTTGTGGCGCAGAAGAAGGCGGCGATGGACGACGCCTGGTACTAGGCCCCGGGGTTAACCCGCGTCGATCGCCTGCCGCAGCAGATCAGGCTCGCGCAGCAGTCTTGCCAGCGCCGGATCGAGGTCGGCTTCGTAGACGACCGGGTTCAGCGATGTGAGAGAGACGCCGCCGAACTTCTTGCGCTTGTGCGCGGCAGCGATGCCGTCGCCGGCGATCAGACCGATCCACGGATATTCCCCCGGACCTGCCACGACATCGCCGCCCGTGATTTCAAGAGTGTCAACCGGCGGTTCCCCGGCGGCGATCACCGGAACGCCATAGGCCCGGATGTACCGGGGCGCCCGGCAGGACGGGCAGATCGGATCGACAAGGCTGCGAACCTTGTGGCCGCGCACATGTTCGACCGCTTGCACGAAGATCTCGTCGGGGACGATGGGCCAGACCATGCGTCTTGGCCGGATGGGGCGGATCTCGAAGTAGCCGCAGGACAAGGCCCGGAACGCAAGTCCGTGAAAGCCTTCGGCGTCGTAGCGGGCCTTGAAGTTGGGGCTGGCGGCATGAAAGCCGTCGATTGTCATCGAAACCATAGGCCCGCCCGCAGGCTTGCGGAACAGGCAGAACGCGACCTCGTCCTTGTTCAGCATCGCGCCACAGTCGGGACAGCGGCGAAGGCCCGGGTCGGTCCCGCGCGAGGCCGAGCGGTTGCACTGCACGTCGCGGGTCAGAAACAGCCCGTTCATGGGGCCGTGGAACTGGAAGGGCATCGGTTGAAACGCCTTCTGCAGTTGCGGCTCAGGTTCTTAGGCCGGTTTCCTTCAGCAGGCCCTTGCGCTTGGCCTCGTAGTAATAGCCCTTGGCGTACCACATCACGGCCTTGTCCTCGGACCCGCCCGAGACCAGCCAGGCGCCGCGCAGGTAGCGCCCGGCATAGATGAGGTTGGTTTCGGCATCCAGCAAGCCCTCGGGCGGGCCCTGATAGCCCATGGTGCGCGCCGTTTGTGGCAGGATCTGCATCAGGCCGTAATAGGGGCCGTTGCGGGCGCCGGCGTTGTAGCCGCTTTCGCGCTGGATCACCCGATGCAGCAGGCTTTCGGGAATGCCGTGGATCGCGGCGTACTTGCGGATCAGCGCCCGCATCTCGGGCGTCTCGCCGCTGTGCAGGCCGGTGGGCGCAGGGGCCGAGGCGGTCGAGCGGCTGGTGCCGCCGCAGGCGGCCAGCAGCAGGGGCAGCATCAGCACGGCGCGGCGGTCGATCGGCATGGCGCGGGTCTCCGGCAACTGGGTACGGCCTTCAGCCATAGGCCGTGCGGCGGCGCAGGGCAAGACGCCGTGGCGGCGGGGACCTTGGGGCTATGGCCGGGCGCGCCGAGCGGTGCTAGCCTTGCGCGACATTCTGCCGGAGGGGAGGCCGGGCGGTGATGGAACCAGCGCAGGGGGCGGACGGGGGCGCGGGCGCGCGGGGCTTGGCCAGCGCGCTGATCGTCGACGACCATCCGCTGTTTCTGGACGCGCTGTCGATGACGCTGAAGGCGGTGGCGGGGATCGCCCGCATCGACACCGCCGACCGGCTGGACGCGGCGTTGGCGGGGCTGGAGCGGGGGCCGGCGCCCGAGGTGATCGTGCTGGACCTGAACCTGCCCGACGTGGCGGGGTTGGACGGGCTGATCCGGCTTCGCCAGGCGGCGCCTGCGGTGCCGGTGGTGGTGGTCTCCAGCATGGCCGACGACCGGGTGATCGGGGCCTGCCTGGCCGCGGGGGCGGCCGGCTTCGTGCCCAAGCATTCCCGCCGCGAGGTGTTCCGCGCCGCCTTCGAGGCGGTGGCCGAGGGCCGGCTCTGGCTGCCCGAGGGCTATCAGCCGCCCGGCGAGGGCGCCCCCGCCAGCCGGCAAGAGGATGCCATCCGCCGGCTGGCCGCGCTGACCCGTCAGCAGGCGCGCATCCTGCAACTGATCTGCGAGGGCAAGCTGAACAAGCAGATCGCCTGGGAGCTGACGATCGCCGAAACCACGGTCAAGGCGCATGTCACCGCGATCATGCGCAAGCTGGGGGTGCAAAGCCGCACCCAGGCCGTGCTTCTGGCGGGCGAGGCGAATTTCGCGGCCCTGGTGCCGGAGGGCTGAATGGACGGGGCGGGGGCGGCACAGGGCGTGATGCCACGGGCGCAGGTGTCGGCGCGGGCGCCCGATGCGCTGGCGCGGCTGGCGGCGGCTCTGGGTCCGGGGCCTTTCGCGGCGGTGGTGCTGTTCGTCTCGCCCGAGGCCGACATCCTGGCGCTGGAGGCGGGGCTGTCGGTCTTTGGCGCGGTGCCGGTGGTGGGCTGCACGACCGCCGGCGAAATTTCATCCGCCGGCTATGTCGAGGGCGAAATCGTCGCCATCGGCCTGCCTGCGGCCCTATTCGCGGTCGAACGGCTTGAGGTGCCGGACCTGGCCGCGCTGGATGCGCAGGACCTGATCGGGCGGCTGATCCGGGCGCGCGCCGCGCTGGCCCGCGCCCGGCCGGGGTGGGAGACCGAGTTCGCCTTCCTGATGGTCGATGGCACGTCCTTGCGCGAAGATGCGCTGACGGCGGCCCTGGGGCCGGGCCTGGGGCCAGTGCCGCTGTTCGGCGGCTCGGCCGGCGACGGATTGCGCTTTGGCCGCGCCATGGTGCTGTGGGGCGGGCGGTTCCGCGGCGGGGCGGCGGTGGCGCTGATGGTGCGCTCGGCCTGCCGGGTGCGGGTGTTCAGCCTGAACCACCTGGTGCCGACCGACCGGCGCATGGTGGTGACCGGCGCCGACCCCTCGCGCCGGATCGTGCGCGAGATCAACGCCGAACCGGCGGCGCGGGAATATGCCCGCCTTCTGGGCAAGGACCCCGAGCAGCTGACCAGTTTCACCTTTGCGGCGCACCCGGTGGTGGTGCGCCTGGGCGGCCGCCACCATGTGCGCGCCATCCAGCGGATGGAGCCGAACGGCGACCTGGTGTTCTTTTCCGCCATCGCCGAGGGCCTGGTGCTGACGCTTGCCGAACCGCAGGACATCGCCGCGCATCTTGAGCGTGAGCTGGCCGCCCTGGGGGCCGCTGGCGCCCCTGCCGCGATCCTGGCCTGCGACTGCATCCTGCGCCGGATGGAGGCGCAGGAAAAGCAGCGCTACGGGGCGGTGTCTGCCATCCTGCGGGCGCATGGCGTGGCGGGCTTTTCCACCTATGGCGAGCAGGTCAACTCGATGCATGTCAACCAGACCATGACCGGCATGGCGATCTGGGCGCCAGACGACCGATGACCCGCGCCCTGGCCGATGCGCTGATCGACCCCACCGACCCGCCCGAGCGGCGGATCGAGAAGCTGACCCTGATCGCCGGCGCGCTGATGGCGCGGGTGGAATCGGTGACCGATGACGGCGGCGCCGCCTATGCCCAGTTCCAGCGCGCCGCCCTGCTGGAAGACCAGGTGCGCGAGCGCACGCATGACCTGGAACGCGCGCTGGACCTGCTGAACACCTCGAACGCGAAACTGGCCGAGGCGATGGCCGAGGCCGAGGCCGCCCGCGCCGACCTGGCCAGCGCCATCGAGACGGTGCAAGAGGGGTTCGCCCTGTTCGACCGCGCCGACCGGCTGGTGATGCGCAACACCCGCTTCGGCATGCACCTGACCGACATCCACCCCCGGATCGAGCCGGGGCTGGCCTTTGCCGAGTATGTCGAAATGGTCTCGACCAGCCGCCACCTGGCGTTGCCCCAGGGCGAGACGCCCGCGACCTGGGCCGAACGCCGGATGCAGCGCCACCGCGACCGGCATGTCATCTTCAACGTCCGGCTGATCTGGGACCGCTGGCTGCAGGTCAGCGAACACCGCACCGCCGAGGGCGGCACGGTGATCTTGCAGACCGATGTCACCGACATCATCCGGGGCGAACGCCAGGAACGCGGGCGGATGCTGGACGACCAGGCCCGGCTGATCCGGGCCACGCTGGACCATCTGGACCAGGGCGTGGCGATCTTTGACGCCGAGGCGCGGCTGGTGGGGTGGAACCAGCGGCTGTCGCTGTTGCTGACGCTGCCCTTGTCGCGGTTGCGCCGCGGGGTGGGGTTCGCGCAGCTGCTGGCGGGGTTCCAGGGCGACATGGTGTTCCAGGGCCGGATGGACGCGCGCCGGCTGACCGCCTGGGCCACCGCTGGCGCCGGCCGCCCCGCGCTGACTTTCGCGGTCGAGCGGCCGGGCGGGCCGATCCTGACGGTCTTTGCCCAGGAACTGCCCGACGGCGGCTTCGTCACCAGCTTTACCGACGTCACCGCCGAACGCGCGGCGCTGGACGCGCTGCACCGCGCCAACGAGACGCTCGAGGCGCGGGTGCGCGCCCGCACGCTGGAGCTGGAGGATGCGCTGGCCGACGCCGAACGCGCCAATGCCAGCCGCTCGCGCTTTGTCGCCGCCGCCAGCCACGACCTGCTGCAACCGCTGGCCGCGGCCAAGCTGTTCATCGCCTCGGCCGCCGAGGGCGAGGGCGCGGCGGCGCTGGACAAGGCGCAGAACGCGCTGCAATCGGTCGAAAGCATCCTGGGCGCGCTTCTGGACATCTCGAAACTGGAATCGGGGCCGATGGCGGTATCGGTCGGCCCCGTCGCGCTGGCCCCGATGCTGGCCCGCCTGGTCGAGGAATTCGGGCCGATGGCAGCGGCCAAGGGGCTGTCGCTGCGGCTGCGCCTGGCAGGGGCGGAAACGGTCGAGTCGGACCCCGGCTACCTGCGCCGCATCCTGCAGAACCTGATCGGCAACGCGATCCGCTACACCGACCGGGGCGGCGTGCTGGTCGGTGCCCGCCGCCGCGGCGCCAGCCTGCGGCTGGAGGTCTGGGACAGCGGCCCCGGCATCCCAGACGAGGCGCAGGACCTGATCTTCCGCGAGTTCCAGCGGCTGAACGCGCGCGCCAGCGCGGCTGAGGGCATGGGCCTGGGCCTGGCCATCGTCGAACGTGCCTGCGGCCTGCTGGGCCACCCGCTGGAACTGTGCAGCCGGGTCGGGCGCGGCTCGGTCTTTCGGGTGACGGTGCCGCTGTCGGCCCCGTTGCGCGGGGGGCCGCGCAGGGCCGGGCCTACGACCAAGGTTTGATAGCGCAAACCCCCGGGCCGCGCGTAGGCTGTCGGCCGAGAGGGAGGACCGGCGATGAAACTGACCGACAGCCGCGACATCGCGGCCGCGCCCGAAGTGGTCTGGGCCGCGATCCTGAACCCCGAGGTGCTGCAAGACTGCATCCCCGGCTGCCAAAGCCTGACCGGCAGTGTCGCCGAAGGCTTTGAGGCGGTGGTCAAACAGAAGGTCGGCCCGGTCTCGGCCACCTTCACCGGGGTCGTCACGCTGTCCGACATCGTCGAGGGCCGGTCGCTGAAGATCACCGGCGAGGGCAAGGGCGGGCCGGCGGGCTTTGCCAAGGGCGGCGCGGTGGTCACCCTTGAACCCGGCGGCGCGGGCACCATCCTGACCTATGACGTCGAGGCCGCCATCGGCGGCAAGCTGGCGCAACTGGGCAGCCGCATCATCGACGGCTTCACCAAGAAGCTGGCCGACGAGTTCTTTGCCCGCTTCCAGGCCGCCGTCGAGGCGCCGGAGGAGACCGAGGACGAAACCGCCGAGGCAGAGGAGGCCGAAGGCGGACACAAGAAGGGCTGGTTCAAGCGCCTGATCGGCGGCTGACCCGGCGATACCCAGGGACGACCAAGGGAGGAAGAAAATGGCAAAGGTCCAGATGACCGTGAACGGCAAGGCCGTCTCGGCCGAGGCAGAGGGGCGGACGCTGCTGTCGGCCTGGTTGCGCGAAGGGCTGGGGTTGACCGGCACCCATGTCGGCTGCGACACCAGCCAGTGTGGCGCCTGCGTGGTGCATGTGAACGGCCAGGCGGTGAAATCCTGCACCGTCTTCGCGATGGACGTGGCCGGCGCCGAGGTGCGCACCATCGAAGGCATGGCGAATGCCGACGGATCCTTGGGCACTGTGCAGCAGGCCTTCCAGGATCATCACGGGCTGCAATGCGGCTTCTGCACGCCGGGCATGGTGATGACCGCCGCAGCCCTTCTGGCGGAAAACCCCAGGCCGACCGAGGCCGAGGTGCGCCATGGGCTGGAGGGCAACATCTGCCGCTGCACCGGGTACCACAACATCGTCAAGGCGGTGATCGCCGCGTCCGGCCAGGACGTGTCGAAGATCGCCGCCGAATAACAAATCCATTCAACGATTTGCGGCGCGTTCCAGACGTGCTGCACAAAGGGAGGACGACATGCCGAAGGACGGAGGCATCGGCGCCAGCACCAAGCGGCGCGAAGACGTGCGGTTCCTGACCGGAAAGGGCCGCTATACCGACGACATCAACATCCGCGGCCAGCTTTACGCGCAGTTCATCCGCAGCCAGGTGGCCCACGGCCGCATCCGCAAGATCGACGCCAGCGACGCCGAGGCGATGCCCGGCGTGGTCAAGGTCTTTACCGCCGCCGATTTCGCATCGGCGGGCGGCATTCCCTGCGGCTGGCAGGTGACCGACAAGCATGGCAAGCCGATGCTTGAACCCAAGCACCCGATCCTGGCCGAGGGCAAGGTGCGCCACGTCGGCGACCCCATCGCCGTGGTGGTGGCCGAGACGCTGGACCAGGCCCGCGACGCGGCGGACGCGGTGGTGGTCGACATCGACGAACTGCCCCCGGTGCTGGACATGAAAGAGGCTGTCAAGGGCGGCGCGCTGGTGCATGAAGAGATTGGCTCAAACCTTTGCTATGACTGGGGTTTTGTCGAAGACAACAAGGCCGCGGTGGACGCGGCGTTCAAGACGGCCGCGCATGTCACCACGCTGGAGCTGGTGAACAACCGCCTGGTCGCCAACCCGATGGAGCCGCGGGTGGCCGTGGGCGACTATGAGGACCACTCGGGCCAGCACACGCTGTACACCACCAGCCAGAACCCGCATGTGATCCGGCTGCTGATGGGCGCCTTTGTCCTGTCGATCCCCGAGCACAAGCTGCGGGTCGTCGCGCCGGACGTGGGCGGCGGCTTCGGGTCCAAGATCTACCACTATGCCGAAGAGGCCTTCGTCACCAAGGCCGCGCATATCCTGAAGCGGCCGGTGAAATGGACGGCCTCGCGTTCCGAGGCCTTCATCTCGGACGCGCAGGGCCGTGACCATGTGACCAAGATCGAACTGGCGCTGGATGCGGCCAACAACTTCACCGCGATCCGCACCGAAACCTATGCGAACATGGGGGCTTATCTCTCGACCTTCGCACCCAGCATTCCGACTTGGCTGCATGGCACGCTGATGGCGGGCAACTACAGGACGCCGCTGATCTATGTGAACGTGAAGGCGGTCTTCACCAACACCGTGCCGGTCGATGCCTATCGGGGCGCAGGGCGCCCCGAGGCGACGTTCCAGCTGGAACGGCTGGTCGACAAGGCGGCGCGGGAATTGGGCGTCAGTCCGGTCGACCTGCGGCGGCAGAACTTCATCAAGCCCGACCAGTTCCCCTACCAGAC
>JAGPCN010000027.1:9669-21606 GCA_018058035.1 Fuscovulum sp. | reverse complement strand
GCTGGCTGTTGCGCGACTATGACCCGATCCTGCTGGTGCGGGTGGTGCAGGGCTGCGGGCTGGCGACGCTGGTGCTGAACGTCATCGCGCTGTGGAAGCAGGAGCGCGTCCGCCCGATGACGGCCGAGGAACGCGCCGCGCCGCGCCCGCCGTTCCGCGCCGCCTGGGCCGAGCTTGCGGGCGAACCGGGCGTGCTGCGGCTGTTGGCCGTGGTGGTGGCGGGGACGCTGGCCTTCAACATGCAGGACGTGCTGCTGGAGCCTTACGGCGGCCAGATCCTGGGCCTTGCCGTGGGCGCGACGACGCTTCTGACCGCGACCTGGAGCTTGGGCGCGCTGGCGGGCTTCCTGTGGTCGGCGCGCGCCCTGTCGCGCGGGGCCGATGCCTACCGGCTGGCGGCGCGCGGGCTGCTGATCGGGATCGGCGCCTTCAGCGCGGTGATCTTTGCCGGCGCCCTGCAAAGCCCGGCGCTGTTCTACCTGGGTGCGGCCGGCATCGGCCTCGGCGGCGGCACCTTCGGCATCGCCACCCTGACCGCCGCGATGACGCTGCCGTCGAAGGCGGCCGCGGGCCTGGCGCTTGGCGCCTGGGGCGCGGCGCAGGCCACGGCGGCGGGGCTGGCAATCCTGCTTGGCGGCTCGCTGCGCGATCTGGTCGACCATGCCGCCGCCCGCGGCCTCTTCGGCGCGATCCAGGACCCGTCACTGGGCTATTCGGTGGTCTACCACACCGAGATCGGCCTTCTGTTCGCAACTCTTGTCGTGCTGGGCCCGTTGGTCCGGCTTGGCAATCTTTCCCCCCCGAAACCGGAGCCCGGCAAGCCGCAGATCGGCCTTGCCGAGTTCCCGACCTGACAGCGGAGGACCAAAATGGTCGGTGTCAACTTCTTCGGCAACTTCGATCTCGCCAGCCTGTCGATCTGGCTTTTCTGGGGCTTCTTTGCCCTTCTCGTCTATTACCTGCAGACCGAGAACATGCGCGAAGGCTATCCGCTGGAGCTGGAAGACGGCACCCTTGCCCCGAACCAGGGGCCGTTCCCGGTGCCGAAGCCCAAGACCATGCTCTTGCCGAACGGCCAGGGCAAGCTGACCGTGCCCTCGGCCGAGAACGAGGCGGCGCACCGCCGCACCGACCTGGCGCTGGCGCGCACGGCGGTGTCCGAGGGCTTTCCCCATGCGCCGACCGGCGACCCGATGGCCGATGGCGTCGGCCCGGCCTCGTGGGTGCCGCGCAAGGACGAACCCGAACTGGACGGCCACGGCAAGCTGAAGATCGTGCCGATGGCGCAGACGGCCGACGTGCATGTGGCCGCCGGGCGCGACCCGCGCGGGCTGCCGGTGCAGGCGGGCGACCTTGAGGTGGTGGGCCGCATCTCGGACCTCTGGGTGGACGTGTCGGAACAGGTGGTGCGTTACCTTGAGGTCGAACTGAACTCGGGCTCGCGCCGGCTGGTGCCGATGCCGATGGCCAAGATCTGGGCCGACCGCGTGCGCATCAATGCCATCACCTCGGACCTGTTCGAGGGAATCCCTGCGACCAAGTCGCTGACCCATGTGACCAAGCTCGAGGAAGACAAGATCTCGGCCTACGTCGCGGGGGGGTGGCTTTACGCCAAGGGCCGCAAGCGCGGCTTCTGACCAAGGGGGGCGGCGCGCGCCCGCGCCGTTCCGTCCTACCCCGATCAACGGAGGGTCTGCCATGTCAGACCGCGACTTCGACTTCGAACCCCGGCCGGGGATTCCGGCCCCGCTTCCCGCATCCGAGGAGATCCTCTGGCAGGGCAGCCCCGTCCCCCGCCAACTGGCCCGCGAGGCCTACAAGGTGAACTGGATCGCCGGCTACATGGTGCTGATCGCGCTGTGGAAGGCGGGGGCCACGCTGGCCGATGCCAGCCTTGGCCAGGCCGTTGCGGTGCTGATCCCCTATCTGGTGCTGGCGGGGGCGGCCTATCTGGTCGTGCTGTTCCTGGCCTGGATGCAGGCCCGCGCCACGATCTACACCATCACCACGGCGCGCGTGATCCTGCGCGTCGGCGCGGCGCTGCCGGTGACCTATACCATCCCCTTCACCTGCATCGAGACGGCCGCCCTGACCACCGTGCCGACGAACGGCACCGGCACCCTGGCGATGGCGACCCGGGGCGACATGCGGCTGTCCTATGGCGTGTTGTGGCCCCATGTCCGGCCCTGGCACATCCGCCAGCCGCAACCGGCGTTCCGCGCCATCCCCGATGCCGCCCAGGTGGCTCGCATCCTGGCCGATGCGGCGCAGGCCAAGATCAACGAACCCCGGATCGTACGGACCGCCCCCGTTCCGTCCGGCCTTGTCGCCGCCGAATAGGGGGGAAGGACCATGCCGCAGCATCCCGTCCTGACCGCCCGCCCGCAGTCGCCCGAACGCGAGATGATCCCGCGCGTGCTGCTTTGGGGCATGCTTGCCCTGGCGCTGTCGTCGCTGGTCGTCGTGACCTTTGCGGTCGTCACAGAGCGCCCGCATGTCGGCGTGCCGACCGCGGGCACCCCCGTCGCTTCGCGCGACTTCATCCTGGAGGGCCGCAGCGCCCAGGCCGTCACCGTGCGTGACGTCGATGGCACCGTGCTGCTGGACCTTGACCATGGCGGCTTCATCACCGTGATCCAGTCCGCCATGGCGCGGGCCCGCGTCGTTGCGCGGACCGAAGGCAATCCGCCGATGCGGGTGGTGAAATACGACAACGGCCGCTTCGTGGCCGAAGACCCCGCCACCGGCTGGAGCGCCGAGCTTTACGCCTTTGGAGACGACAACAAGGCCGCGTTCGAACGGCTGTTCACCGATCAATAGGGAACCCAAACCATGCCCCTTTTCAGCAAGACACAGGAACAGGTGCCCTGCACCGTCGAGGTCAGCCACCGCTTCGACAGCCTGCATGCCCATGTCCGCTTCAACAACGGCGCCGTCGTCCATCCGGGCGACGAGGTGCTGGTCCACGGCGCGCCCGTCATGGCCGCCTATGGCGAGCTGATCGTCGAGGACCGGCTGGCCACCATCACCCGCGCCAGCGCGCTGGAACGCTGGTGGACCCGGCTGACCGGCGACCTTGAGTTTATGGAGCTTTGCGAATTCTCGTTCAGCGAGGAGTTGGCAGCATGAAGGACCTGTCCCACGATACCAGCCACGGCGAGTTGCATGCCGAGATGGCGGACCGCTTCGACACCACCGCGATGGCGACCGAGACCACGCTGCTGAACCCGCGGTTCTACACCACCGACTTCGACGAGATGGACAGGATCGACGTCAGCCCCGTCCGCAAGGACTGGGACGCGCTGCTGGCGCAGATGAAGTCGGACCCGAACAAGGGCCATTTCAAGAAGAACGCAGACTGGGACCATGTCGACTGGCAGGGCATGGACCCCGCCCTGCGGGCCGAGTTCATCGACTTTCTCGTGTCGTCCTGCACGGCCGAATTCAGTGGCTGCGTGCTCTACAAAGAGATGAAGCGCCGCGGCAACAACCCCGACATCTGCGAGCTGTTCAGCTACATGAGCCGGGACGAGGCGCGGCACGCCGGCTTCATCAACGACGCGCTGCGCGAGGCGGGCGTGGCGGTGAACCTGGGCTTCCTGACCAAGGCCAAGAAGTACACCTACTTCCGGCCGCGGTTCATCTACTACGCCACCTACCTGTCGGAAAAGATCGGCTACGCCCGCTACATCACCATCTTCCGCCACCTCGAGGCGAACCCCGATCATCGGTTCCACCCGATCTTCAAGTGGTTCAAGGAATGGTGCAACGACGAGTTCAGCCATGGCGAGGCCTTCGCCCTGCTGATGCGGACCGACCCGAAGATCACCGAAACGCTGTCGGCCCGGCTGTGGATCCGCTTCTTCCTGGTGGCGGTCTATTCCACCATGTGGGTGCGCGACCATGCCCGCAAGGATTTCCACAACGCGCTTGGCGTCGACATCGACTGGTACGACCAGGAGGTCTACCGCAAGACCAGCGCGATCGCGCGGCAGGTCTTTCCGGTGGAACTGGACATCGACCACCCGCGCTGGATTCCCGGCTTGCGGCGGATGAACGACGCCATGCTGGACATGGAGCGGGCCAAGAAGAAGGGCGGTCTTGGCGGCTGGCTTTCGCACAAGACGGCCTCGGCGCGGGCCATGCTGGCCTTTGCCGGGCTGTACCTGATCCCGGTCAAGCGCACCACGCCGCCCGCTTCGGTGCGGCTGGAGCCGTCGTATTGACCAAGATTTCCCATACCGTCGCTGCGGCGGCGGGTTGGGCCGGGGCGATGGGCGCGTCCCCCGGCCCTGCGCGGCACCCCTGTCACAGGGGGTGCCGCGTATGACCAATCCGTGGTTCGTCGGCGTCTCGGCCATCTTTCTGTGGTGGTTCTCGACCGGCATCATCCTGTGGCGCGTGCGCAGCGCCGACCTGGGCGGGCGCGACGATCACCTGTGGTCGGTCCTTCTGGGGCTGCCGCTTCTGTTGGGCGGGTTCCTGGGCCTGCATTCCACCGCCACCGATGCCAGTGCGCCGGGGGCCTACCTGGCCTTCCTGTCGGCGCTGGCCGTCTGGGGCTGGATCGAGCTGGCCTTCCTGTCGGGCATCGTCACCGGGCCGAACCGCGAACCCTGCCCCCCCTTTGCCCGGCTGGGAGAACGCTTCGTCCGCGCCACCGGCACCGTGCTGTGGCACGAACTGCTGCTGTTGGCCGCGCTCTTGGTGGTCGCCCGGATGACGGCGGGGCAGGCGAATGCCTTCGGCTTCTGGACCTTCGCGGTGCTCTTCGCGGCCCGCATCTCGGCCAAGCTGAACCTGTTTTTCGGCGTGCCCCGCATCCACACCGAATTCCTGCCGCGGCCGCTGTCGCACCTGGCCAGCCACTTCCGCCGCGCCGGAATGAACTGGGTGTTCCCGATCTCGATCAGTGGGCTGACCTATGCCTCGGCCTGCTGGATGGAGCGCGCCGCCGCGGCGCCGGACGAGGGCGCCTTTGTCGGCCATGTCCTGCTGACCGTGCTGACCCTGCTCGCGCTTCTGGAACACTGGTTCATGGTGATCCCGCTGCCCGACCAGAAACTGTGGCGCTGGATGCTGCCGCAGCCCGACCCGCAAGCCGACCCGTCCCTGCAAGCCAGAAAGTGACTGCCATGGATTTCGACAGCTTCTTCCAGTCCAGCCTCGAGACACTGAAGGCCGAAGGGAACTATCGCGTCTTTGCCGATCTGGAGCGGCGCTGCGGCGCCTTTCCGCAGGCCGGGCGCCATCGTGACGGGGCAGTGTCGGACGTGACGGTCTGGTGTTCGAACGACTACCTGGGCATGGGCCAGCATCCGGATGTGGTGCAGGCGATGGTCGAAACCGTGCAGGCCTGCGGCACCGGCGCAGGGGGCACCCGCAACATCGGCGGCAACACCGTGCACCACCTGGCGCTTGAGGCGGAATTGGCCGACCTGCACGGCAAGGACCGCGCGCTGCTGTTCACCAGCGGGTACGTCTCGAACTGGGCGGCGCTGTCGACACTGGGCGCGCGCATCCCGAACGCGGTGATCCTGTCGGACGAGATGAACCACGCCAGCATGATCGAGGGCATCCGCCATTCCCGCGCCGACAAGGTGCTGTGGAAACACAACGACTGGCGCGACCTGGACCGCAAGCTGCATGCGGTGGGCGACCGGCCCAAGATCGTGGCCTTCGAAAGCGTCTACTCGATGGACGGCGACATCGCCCCCATCCGCGAGATCGTCGAGGTCTGCGAGGCCCACGGCGCGCTTAGCTACATCGACGAGGTCCACGCCGTCGGCATGTATGGCCCCCGCGGCGGCGGCGTCAGCGAAGAACGCGGCCTGGCCCACCGGATCGACCTGATCGAGGGCACGCTGGGCAAGGCCTTCGGCGTGGTCGGCGGCTATGTCACCGGCTCGGCGGCGATGGTCGACTTCATCCGCTCGTTCTCCAGCGGCTTCATCTTCACCACGGCCCTGCCGCCCGCCGTTGCGGCCGCCGCCACCGCCTCGATCCGCCACCTCAAGACCAGCGAAACGGAACGCGCCCGGCAAAAGGCCAACGTCGCCGCCGTCCGCGCCCGGCTGGACCGCGCCGGCATCCCGCACATGGAAAACGACAGCCACATCATTCCGGTGATGATCGGCGATCCGGTCAAGTGCCGGATGATCAGCGACATCCTGGCCGAGGAATGGGGCATCTACGTCCAGCCGATCAACTATCCCACCGTTCCCCGCGGGACCGAGCGGCTGCGCATCACTCCCGGGCCGCTGCACAGCGATGCCGACATCGACCACCTGATCGCGGCGCTGACCGCGCTGTGGCGGCGCTGCGCCATTGCGCATGCCGTCGCCTAGGCGCAGGGGCAGGGGTTGACGAAACCGCCGACCGAACCACACTCAGCAAGCGCAGTCTCTCAAGGGAGGACAAATATGTCAGTGAAGACAGCCGCCTACGCCTTTGCCCTGGCACTTGCCGGCGCCCCCGTCCTGGCCCAGGACGCGCCGACCGGCGACGCCGAGGCCGGGGCGAAGGTGTTCGCCAAGTGCCAGACTTGCCACGTCGTGGTCAACGAAGCCGGCGAGACGCTGGCCGGCAAGGGCGCCAAGACCGGCCCCAACCTCTATGGCATCGCGGGCCGGACGGCGGGCACCTACCCCGAGTTCAAATACGGCGACTCGATCGTCGCGCTTGGGGCCTCGGGGCTTGCCTGGAACGAGGCCGACTTCGTGGCCTATGTCGCCGACCCGGCGAAGTTCCTCAAGGAAAAGACCGGCGACACGAAGGCCAAGACCAAGATGAGCTTCAAGCTGCCGAAGGAAGACGAGGCCCTGAACGTCTGGGCCTATCTGGTGTCGCTGGCGCCGGCGCCGGCGACCAACTGAACCGCCACGTCTGTCGTGATGCAAAGGGGCCCCGCGGGGCCCCTTTTCCTTGGCGTGCCGCAAGGGCGGCGGCGGATCAGTCGGCGGGTTGGGCCAGGCTTCCCGGCGTGGCCGAGAACATGTCCCTGGGGGCCAGCATCAGGCCGACGACGGCGACATAGGCAATCGCGAACAGGACGATGGCGGTCAGCGGAAGGCCACGGCGGGGTCTTGCCAGATCGTTCATCTCGGTCTCTCCCTTCGGTGCAGCGCGTTGGGGCCGATGGCTTACCCTAGCATGCGTGGCGGCGTCGGGCCTCCTCATCTTATGCGTGTAGGCGGAAAATCCTCCTGCCAGGGCGGGAAATCGGCGGAATTCCTCCTGCCGGCGACGGTTTCTGCGGCTGCAAAGCGGGCAATTTGCCCGCGCAGCACGACCCCCCTGAAATGCAAGGGGCCGGCCCGTTGCCAGGCCGGCCCCCCAAACCGCGGATGCGGGGATCAGTAGCAGACGTACCAGTACTCGCAGTAGCCGTACCAGTCGCACCAGTATTCCCAGTAGCAGGCGCCGCGCGACTTGGTCTCGGCATCGTCGCGCAGGGCGTCGGCGCGGGCCTTGATCAGTTCGTCATCGGGCGCCAGGGCGACGGCCTCGTCCAGCACGGCGGCCAGGTCCATCGGGGTACCGCCGGCCTCGATCGTGGTGCCTTCGGCGACCGCGATCATCATCTGGACGCCGGCGATCATCGCCAGCGCGTCCTTGTGCGAGCGACCGTAGTTGATCATCGCATTGGCGGTGGTGAGGGTGCTTTTCGCTTCGGCCTGGGCGACCGGGTTCGCGGCGGGCGCGTCCTGGGCAAGGGCGGGCGCGGCGGTCAGGACGGCGGCCGAAAGGGAAAGGGCAGTGAGGAAACGCTTCATGTTCATTCTCCCAAGAAAACTTGTCCGCACGACCCGTCGCAGGGAGGGGCCCGGTGCAGCGACAGACTGCCCCAGCCCAACGTGTTGGGCAAATGAATTTGGCCGTCATCCGCGTGCGGGGTGGGGAAATCCCTATCCCCTTGTCGCGTCACGCAACCAACGGGCGAGCATCGCTGCGGTCAGGCCCGCTTTCCGGCAAAGCTGGCCTGCCATTCGGCGCGCTCTTCATCGGTGATCTTGCGAAACAGGTTCTCGGGCACCGAAAAGGGCGCCCCCGGAGCCAGCACCGCCAGCGCGCTGGCCACATGTTCCGGCCAGGTCCAGTCGGTCGAGCCCATGGCAGCCATCATCACCTCGGCCGCGTCGGGGATGAAGGGGCGCGACAGGATCGCGTAAAGCCGGATCAGGTTCATCGCCAGCCGGATCTGCGCCTGGGCCTGGTCGGGGTCGGTCTTGACCACGCTCCAGGGCGCGGCGGCCTGAAGGTATTCGTTGCCCGCCACCCAGATCGCCCGCAATTCGGCCGCGGCCTTGCGAACCTCCATCGCGTCCATGCAAGCCTCGAAGTCGCGGATGCGGGCGCCGATGTCGGCGATCAGCGCGGTTTCCAGCGGGCCAAAGCTGCCGCCCGCCGGCACCGTCTCGCCGAACTTCGACCGCGCGAACTTGGTCACCCGGCTGACCAGGTTGCCCAGCACATCCGCCAGGTCCTTGTTGACGGCGGTCTGGAAGTTTTCCCAGGTGAACTCGGCATCCGAATTCTCGGGCGCATGGGACAGCAGCCACCAGCGCCAGTAGTCGGCCGGCAGGATCGACAGCGCCTGGTCCATGAACACCCCCCGCCCGCGCGAGGTGCTGAACTGGCCGCCGTCATAGTTGAGGTAGTTGAAGGATTTCAGGTAATCGACCAGCTTCCACGGCTCGCCCGAACCCAGGATGGTGGCGGGGAAGGAAAGCGTATGGAAGGGCACGTTGTCCTTGCCCATGAACTGGTAATAGGTCACGTCCGCCGCGCCCTTGTCGGTGCGCCACCAGCGCTGCCAGGCGTCGTCGCCCAGGCCATTGGCATCGGCCCATTCGGCGGTGCCGGCGATGTACTCGATGGGGGCGTCGAACCAGACGTAAAAGACCTTGCCCTCCATCCCCGGCCAGGGCTGGTCGCCCCTTTTCACCGGGATGCCCCAGTGCAGGTCGCGGGTGATGCCGCGGTCTTGCAGCCCGTCGCCGTCGTTCAGCCATTTCTTGGCGATCGAGGTGGTCAGCACCGGCCAGTCGGTCTTGCTGTCGATCCAGGTTTCCAGCTTGTCGCGCAAGGAACGCTGCATCAGGTAAAGATGCTTGGTTTCCCGCACCTCAAGGTTCTTGGACCCCGAGATGGTGGAGTGCGGGTCGATCAGGTCGGTGGGGTCCAGCTGCTTGGTGCAGTTGTCGCACTGGTCGCCGCGGGCGCTGTCATAGCCGCAATTCGGGCAGGTACCTTCGATGTAGCGATCCGGCAGAAAGCGGTTGTCGTCGATGGAAAAGACCATCTTTTCCGACACTTCGCGGATCAGGCCGTTGTCGGCCAGGCGCCCGGCGAAATGCTGGGTCAGGCGGTGGTTGCGCTGGCTTGACGAGCGGCCGAAATGGTCGAACGACAGCCGGAACCCGGCGGCCAGGTCCTTTTGCACCTGGTGCATCTCGGCACAGTAGACATCCACCGGCTTGCCGGCCTTGGCGGCGGCCAGTTCGGCCGGCGTGCCGTGTTCGTCGGTGGCGCAGATGAACATCACCTCGTGCCCGCGACCGCGCATGTAGCGGGCGAACAGGTCGGCCGGCAGCTGGCTGCCCACCAGGTTGCCCAGGTGCTTGATCCCGTTGATGTAGGGAATGGCCGAGGTGATCAGAATGCGCGCCATGGCAGCCCCCGTCGTTCGCGTCGCGCCCGTTTACCGCAAGCCCCGCCGCTGTGCCAGTGGGGGATGACAGGCGGTGCAGGATCACGGTAAGCTGAGGCATTCGTGGCCGAATTTGATGGAGCGTCTTGATGACCGTCACCTATATCACCACCCTGACCAGCGGGGCTGGTCCCCTGTTTACCTATGCCGCCGATGCCGACAGCCTGGTGATCCTGTCGACCGGCGGCCTGCTGGCGACCAGCGGAACCGCGATCTCGAACTCGCGGGCCGATGTGAACCTGCATGTCTATGGGATGATCGCGAGTCTGTCGTCGCTGACCTTCGCCGGCGCCAACGCCTCGATCCACATCTACGAAGGCGGCAGCGTCACCTCGCTGGTGCAGACCTCCAGCGGCATCGGGATCGACCTCTGGGCGGGCGGAAACCTGATCAACGAGGGCACCATCACCGGCGACAGGACCTCGGCCCTCGTCATGCGTGCCTCGACCTCGGTCACCAACCTGGGCACGATCACCGGGGTGAACGGCGCCTTCGTCGGCCTGAACGGCCAGAGCAATGTATACTTCGTGAACGCGGGCACGGTGGCCGCGACGGACTATGACGATGCGATCCAGGGGGCAAGGTACAACAACGGCCTGGTGGTCGAGGGCGTGAATGCGCGCGTCATCAACAGCGAAACCGGCGTCATCACGGCGATTTCGACCGAAGGCGCGGGGATCTATGTCTCGGACCTCGCCGGCGGGTCGCTGATCCGCAACTTGGGCACGATCCAGTCGCTACAAAGCATCGGGGTGGACCTGCAGGGTCTGGGGGCCGGCGAAAACCAGGTGCGCGTGCTGAACTGGGGCACCATCTCGGGGGCGATTTCCTCGTTTACCGGCAGCGGGATCGGTGACAGCCTGCTGAACCGCGGCGTCCTGCAGGGCGACGTGTTCCTGGACGCGGGCAGCGACACCTTTGACAACCGCCAGGGCACGGTGCACGGCCTGGTCGACATGGGCGCGGGAGACGATCTTTACGACGGCACCCGCGCCACGGTCGATGGGAACATCCTGGGCGGCGCCGGCAATGACACGCTGTTCGGCAACGCCGCCCTGGCCGAGGTCTTCGACGGCGGCGACGACCTGGACTACATCGACTTCACCCGCGGCCCGGCGGTGGTGGTGGCGCTGGACGGCGCCTTCGACGGCGACGGCGCGGCGCTTGGCGACATCTACCTGAACATCGAGCGGGTGAACGGCTCTGGCCAGGGCGACGTGATCCGGGGCAGCGCGGTGGCGAACCTGATCCTGGGCATGGGCGGCAATGACGTGATCGACGGCCAGGACGGCGCCGACGTTCTGCGCGGCGGGGCCGGGATCGACACCGTCACCGGCGGGCGCGGCAACGACAGCTTTCGCTTCCAGGCCCTGACCGAGGGCGGCGACATCATCACCGATTTCTCGAACGTCGGCGGCAACGACGACCGCTTCCAGATC
Organism: Fuscovulum sp.; assembly: GCA_018058035.1. Classification (GTDB taxonomy): domain Bacteria; phylum Pseudomonadota; class Alphaproteobacteria; order Rhodobacterales; family Rhodobacteraceae; genus Pseudogemmobacter. Next base: position 10,455 of record JAGPCN010000027.1, on the reverse strand, counting down.
GTCGCGGCGAACTTTGGCGGCGGCCTGGTGGCCGGCGCGCTGGCCGCGACGCAATTCCAGAGCCGCGCCGACAATGTGGCGCAGGACGCCGACGACCGCTTCGTCTTCCGCACCACCGACCAGACGCTGTGGTTTGATGCCGATGGCACCGGGGCGGGCGCCTCGGTCCTGATCGCAGACATGCAGGCCGGGGTGGCGCTGACCTCGCTGGACATCGTCCTGATCTGACCCCGCATCTCGGGAAGGTGCCCAAGTCATGACCAGCTTCATCTTCACCAGCGGCACTTCCGCGCCGCAGACCCTTGTCGGTGGCGAACTTGGCATCATCGGCGCCGCCGCAACCGTGTCCGACGCCTCGGGCGGCGGTGCCATCGTCGGCGTTGCGGCGGCCGGGCAGCCGCTTGACCTGATCGTCCATGGCCAGGTCTATTCGCTGTCCGCCACGGCGATCGGCTTTGGCGGCGGCCTGCAGTCGATCACCATCGGGGCAACCGGCATCGTCAGCGCGGCCGGGGCGGGGGCCGTCAGTTCCAGCGGCATCTTCATGAGCCCGAGCGATTCCGGCAGCTCGCTGGTGAACTTTGGCCAGATCATCGGCAATTCCCGCGGCATCAGCATCCAGGGCGGGGCCACCACTCCCTTCGTCCTGGTGCAGAACGCCGGTACCGTCTCGGCCGACGGCACCGCCCTGGCCTTGGTCAATCCGGGGTCGGCGCGGATCGACAACAGCGGGTCGATGATCGGCCAGGAGTATGGCATCTACAGCGGGCAATCCTTTGCGGTCGA
>JAGPCN010000027.1:0-9569 GCA_018058035.1 Fuscovulum sp. | reverse complement strand
CCGGTACCGTCTCGGCCGACGGCACCGCCCTGGCCTTGGTCAATCCGGGGTCGGCGCGGATCGACAACAGCGGGTCGATGATCGGCCAGGAGTATGGCATCTACAGCGGGCAATCCTTTGCGGTCGAACTGGCCAACACCGGCCTGATCCGTGGCCGGCTGGAGGCGATCCACCTGGGCGACCAGGTCGACACCATCCGCAACGAGGGCCGGATCGAGGGCCTGGTCCTGCTGGGCGCGGGCGACGACCGGTTCGACACGCGCGGCGGCGTGGTCGTCGGCGACATCCTGGGCGGGGATGGCAACGATACCTTCCTGGGCAATGCCGCAGCGGCCGAGACCTTTGACGGCGGCATCGGCACCGACGAGGTCGACTTCCGCCAGGGCCCGGCGGTCACGGTGGCGCTGGATGGCAGCCTGGAAAACGACGGTGGCGCGCTTGGCGACCTTTACCTGAACGTCGAGCGTGTGATTGGGTCGGTCCGCGCCGACATGATCCGCGGCAATGCCCAGGCCAACCAGTTGCTGGGGCAGGCCGGGGCCGACAGCCTGGATGGCGCGGCCGGGGCCGACCTGATCCGGGGCGGGCAGGGACTGGATAGCCTGACCGGCGGCCTTGGCAACGACAGCTTCCGCTTTCAGTCGCTGGCCGAGTTCGGCGACCAGATCACCGATTTCGGCAACATCGCGGGCAATGACGACCGGTTCCAGATCCTGGCCTCGTCGCTGGACGCAGGGCTTTCGGCGGGGGCGCTGGCGGCATCGCAGTTCCGCTCGCGCGCCGACAATCTGGCCCAGGATGCCGACGACCGCTTCATCTTTCGCACCACCGACCGGACGCTGTGGTTCGATGCCGATGGCAATGGCGCGGGTGCGGCGGTTCTGGTGGCCGATCTGCAGGCGGGCGCCGTGGTGACGGCGGCGGATATCCAGTTGATCTGACCGCAGGGGCCGCGCGCCCTAGTCGGTGCGCGCGATCCGCGCCGTAATGGTGATGCGTACGACATCCGACACCATGTCGGCATAGCCGTTGGCGCCGAAATCCGACCGTTTCACCGCCCCGGTCAGTTGCACCGTCAGCCGCGAGCGGTCGCCTGTCTCGGTGCCCTTCTGCCGCCAGATCTGCGCCTCCAGCGTGACGGGGCGCGTCACGCCGCGGATCGTCAGGTTGCCCTTGACGCGGGCCCCCTTGCCCTTGGGCGAGACCGAGGTCGATACGAAGGTCATCTGCGGATGCGCCGCCGCGTCCAGCACCGTCGGCCCCTTCAACGCCTGCGCCGCAAAGGGAAACGAGGCATCGGCCCGGGCGGCGTTCAGGCGGACGGCGATCTTGCAGTTCGACAGGCGGTCGAAGTCGATCACCAGGTCGGCGGCGTCCAGCGGGATGTCGCCGGTGATGGTCTGGCCGCCAAAGTCGGTGGCAAAGGCCACGGTCGAGGCATCGCGCTGCAGGTCATAGGCCAGCGGCACCGCCTGCACCGGCGCCGGGGCCAGCGCCAGGCCAAGGCATAGGCCAACGCAAAGGGCAGGGGCGCGCATCGGGCTCTCCTCTCTCCTTGCGGGCAGGATAGCACGGATCGCGGGCCTTGCGTCGTCAACTCGCCGAGATCGGGTGGGTGGCAAGATGGCCGGTTTCGTCGCGGATCAGGTGCCAGGCGGCCGGCGGGTGTTCGCGGGCACGGCGGCGCGACAGGGTCCAGGTGGGCTGGGGTTCGATCAGGGTCTGGCGCGAGGGGGCGAAATCCATGTGCCAGCGGCTTTCGACGCCCTGCGCGCCGCCCTCGGCCGGGGTCAGCAGCAGGCCCAGCGGGGCGGTGCCGCGGTGCCGTGCGGCCGTCTCGGCCCCGGCCTCGGCCGCAAGGGTCATCCGGCGCACCGGGGTCAGGCCCGGGGCCTGCGGCAGTTCTGCCACCACCAGCGGCACCACGCCCGACCGCAGCCCCTCTTCGATCGTCCACAGGATATCCTCGGGGCGGCGGGTGCGCACCATGATCAGCCGCCCCGGATCGGCGAGTTCGGCCAGCCCGTCGGGAAAGATCCGCTCGGGCAGCCAGCCCGGAAAGACCCACAGCACCTCGCCCGCGCTGCGGGCCATCACCATCGCCGCCAGCACCACCCGCGCCGGGCCGCAGAATTCGTGTACCCGTGCCCGCGCCAGCGCCAGGCCCTGGCCCGGCCCGCCGGGCAGGGGTTGCAGGGGGTGTGGCAGGCGGCGGTCCAGCTGAATCGGCATCGACATGCCGCAGAGTTTACGATGTTCCGTTTCTGTTCTCAACCGGGTTGCCTTGCCAGCCGCCGCGGGGCCGCTACTCTTGCCCCAAAGGCAGGGAGTGCAGGATGAAGACGGTTCCGCTTGGACGTTCGGGCCTGACGGTTTCGGAACTTTGCCTGGGCACCATGACCTGGGGCAGCCACAACACCGAAAGCGAAGGCCATGCCCAGGCCGACCTGGCGCTGGACCACGGGGTGATGTTCTGGGACACCGCCGAGATGTACCCCACCAACCCGGTCCGGGCCGAAACCGTGGGCCGCACCGAAGAGATTGTCGGCAGCTGGCTGGCGGCGCGCGGCGGGCGCTCGCGACTGGTGATCGCGACCAAGATCACCGGCAAGGGCCAGATCGTGCGGCCGGGCGAACCGATCACCGGCCGGGCCATGCGTGCCGCGGTCGAAGGTAGCCTGCGCCGGATGCGCACCGACTACATCGACCTCTACCAGCTGCACTGGCCGAACCGCGGCAGCTATCACTTTCGCCAGGCCTGGAGCTATGCCCCCCACGGCGCCGATGCCGCCGCCGAGACCGCGCATATGGAGGACGTGCTGACCACCGCCCGCGCGCTGATCGACGAAGGCAAGATCCGCGCCGTGGGCCTGTCGAACGAAAGCGTCTGGGGGGCGGCGCGCTGGCTGCACCTGGCCGAGATGCTGGGCCTGCCGCGCATGGCATCGGTACAGAACGAATACAGCCTGCTCTGCCGCCAGTTCGACACCGACTGGGCCGAGTTCTCGATGATCGAGGACATGCCGCTTCTGGCCTTCTCGCCGCTGGCGACGGGCCTTCTGTCGGGCAAATATGCCGGCGACGTCACACCCGAGGGCACGCGGCGGATGCACACCCCCGACCTGGGCGGGCGGATCACGCCGCGGGTGTTTCCCGCCGTGGCGGCCTATCTGGGCATTGCGGCGCGGCACGGGCTGGACCCCTGCCAGATGGCCATCGCCTTTTGCCGCGCGCGCCCCTTTGCGACGATCCCGATCATCGGCGCCACCTCGCTGGCGCAGTTGCAGGCCAACATCGGCGCCGCCGGGCTGGTGCTGTCGGCCGAGGTGCTGGCCGAGATCGGGCAGGCGCATCGTGACCACCCGATGCCCTACTAGGTCTTGCGGTCCGGGCCGGTTCAGGTCACATCTGGCGGGAAAGCCGGGGCAACCACGGGCGGGCCGATGCGGGCGTTGTTTCAGGGACTGATCGGGGCCGCCGCGGCGCTGGCGCTGTCGGCCTGCGTGGTCACCGGGCCATCGGGCGGCGGCAAGGGGCCGAACCCGGTCACCGGCGACGCGATCGAGGTCACCGCGCTGGACCCGGTGCCCGACCCCGCCAAGCCTGGCGACCGCAAGGAGGCCACTGCGCCGACGGAAAAGACCCGCGGCGCGGCCAGCGCGCCGGTCGCCGAAGCCGCCGTCGCGCCCGAGGTCGTGGCCGCGCGCCCGGCCGCTGCGGGCGATCCGCGGCCGAAGCCCAGGCCCCAGGGGCTGACCGTAGCAGCCGACCCCGCCGCCGATACCCCGCCCGCCCCCGAAGCGGCCGAGGCCAAGCCCGAAGCGCAGAAATCCGCCGCTCAGCAGGCCTGCGAACGCAAGGGCGACGTCTGGGCCAAGGCCGGCAAGGCCGGGGTCTTTGCCTGCGTCTCGCACACCCGCGACGGCGGCAAGCGCTGCACCGCGGGCACGCAATGCGAAGGCGATTGCCTGGCGCGCTCGGGCACCTGCGCGCCGTTCACGCCGTTGTTCGGCTGCAACGAGATCCTGCAGGACGACGGCACAAGGACCACGCTGTGCCGCGACTGACCCTTCTGGCGCTTGTCGGGTTTCTGGCGGGCTGCGTCGCGGGCGGCCCCGAGCGCATCGCCGCCTTTCGCCCGCAAGGCGCGCCGATCTGGTCCGCCGCCGCCTTCGACCCCGCCCGGATCGAGGGGCGGTGGCAGCAAGTCGCGGCGTTTTCGGCCGGCGCCGGCCCCGGCTGCGCCCCCGGCGGGGCCGAGGTGACGCGCGGCGCCAACGGCCTGACCATCGCGGCGCGGCTGTGCCTGAACGGCACAGAGGTCGCGGTCAACGGCCCGCTGCGCGTGGCGGGGCCGGGGCGGCTGGCGGTGCCGGGCATGGCGGACTGGTGGGTGATCTGGGTCGACAGCGGCTATCGCACGCTGGCCGTGGCCACCCCCGACGGCACCTTCGGCTTTGTCCTGGACCGCGGCCGCATCGGCCCCGACCGCCTGACCGCCGCGGCCGAGATCTTTGATTTCAACGGCTATTCCCGGGCGCGGCTGCAGCCGTTCTGACCGCCGCCCTAGACCTTCAGCTTCAGCGCGCGCAGGTGGCGGGCGGCGTCGCGTGCGCCCACTTCGGCCTCGCGCACCAGCCAGTCGAAGTGCTCGGTCATCGCCTGCACCCGGGCGGCATCGCGAAAGGCGATGTAGCTGCGGCCCAGGTAGACCACTGCCAGCAGGGGGCCAAAGACCGTGACAGGGGCGGAAAACACCCGCCGCGCATCGAACAGGCACAGCCGCAGCGAGGGGTAAAGCTGGTCGCAAAGATCGGCGATGCGGTCGATCTGCTCGGCCCGCACCGGCGCCGGCAAGCCGCGGTAATAGCCAGTGGCGCTGGCAAAGGCGTCGATCTCGTGCAGGGGCAGGGCGATTTCATAATCGGACCGCGCGCCGCGCATCCAGGCCAGCCGGTCTTCGAAGGCGCCGATGGCCTGTTCGGCGCTGCGCCCCAGTTGCGGGGCATATTCCCAGTCGACCATGGCGCGGGTCTTCAGCATGTCGGGCAGGGTCGCGGGCACATGGCGAATCTTGTAGCCCGCCGCCTCGCGGTGCCAGGCAAAGATCGCCTCGTCGATCAGGGCGCGCGGTGCCTCGGTGATGGTCAGCGAGGTCGCCAGCAGGTCGGCCACCGGCTCGGGCCAGGGTGACAGGCCCAGAAGCCAGTCCGACGACACCCCCAGCGAGGCCGCGCAATCCGCCGCCAGCTGCGCGTTCGGCATCCGCACGCTGTCGGACAAGAGCGCCGAGATGGTGGACCGGTCCACCCCGCAATCGCGCGCCAGCGCCGATTGCGTCACCCCGCGCCGCGCCATCGCCTCGGCCAGGCGCTGGCGGAACAGGGCGGCGCGGTCGCGTTTGTCCAGCTTGTTCGGCATCTGGTGACTTTTCACAACAGCGTTGACTTTATGTTGCGCATCTTCCGGATTCCCCCCACCCCGGGCAAGTGCTATCGACAGCGGGAACCCTTTTGGAAAGTCCGGTATCTTGCGCGGAAAAGACCGGGCCGTCGAATGGCCCACCCTTGCCCTGCTGGTCGTCACCTACGCGGCCTGGGCGCTGGCGACCACGATCCTCTGGGCCTGGTCGCCCACCCTGGCGGTGCTGTTGGCCGCCGTTGCCGTGGCGCAGCATTCGTCCTTGCAGCACGAGGTCCTGCACGGCCACCCGTTCCGCAACCCGCATCTGAACCATGCGCTGGTGTTCCTGCCGATCGGGCTGTTCTACCCCTACCTGCGGTTCCGCGACACCCATCTGGCGCATCACCACGACCCCAACCTGACCGACCCCTACGACGACCCGGAATCGAATTTCCAGGACCCGGCCGTCTGGGCGCGCACCCCCGGGCCGGTCAAGGCGCTGATGCGGGCCAACAATACCCTGCTGGGGCGGATGCTGCTGGGGCCGGCCATCGGCTGCGTGCAGTTCTACCGCGGCGACCTGCGCGCGATCCGGGCCGGTAACGGCGCGATCCGGCTGGCCTATGGGCTGCACGCGGCGGGGCTGGTGGCCCTGGCCTTGTGGTGGTGGCTGGGGCCGGGCGCGATGTCGGTCTGGGCCTACCTGCTGGCCGCCTATCTGGCCGGTGCGCTGCTGAAGATCCGCACCTATCTGGAGCACCGCGCGCATGAGGCGTTCCGCGCCCGCACCGTCATCATCGAGGATCGCGGCCCGCTGGCGCTGCTGTTCCTGAACAACAACCTGCATGTCGTTCACCACTGCCACCCGCAGGTGCCCTGGTACGACCTGCCGGCGCTGTACCGCGGCAACCGCGACCATTACCTGCGCCGCAACGAGGCTTATGTATTCCGCAACTATGCCGAGATCTTCCGCCGCTATTTCCTGCGCGCCAAGGATCCGGTGCCGCATCCGATCTGGCCGGTGAAGAAGACCGCCGAGGCGCAGGACCGGGCAGCCGCCGAATAGGCGGTCCCAACCGGCGGTCTCAGTCGATCCGGCGAAAGGTCGGCACCGGCCCCGAGTTGTCGAAGAACGGCACCCCCGGCTGGTCGCCGCCCGCCAGCAGGTTCGTCACCTCGGCCAGCACCACCTCGGTGATGAAGGGCAGGTCCAGCGCGCGGGCCTCGGCCAGGCCGATCCAGTGCAGATGCGACAACTCGCCCGAGGCGGCAGAGAAATCCTCGTCCGGGGTGGCCAGGTCGGCGGCATCGGCCATCAGGAACCGCGCGTCGAAGCGGCGGCTGCGGCCGGGCGGCGTGATGGCGCGAAAGACGAAGCGCAGCGCCGGCCGGTCGTGGTGCAGCCGCAGGCCGGTCTCTTCGTGCAACTCGCGCAGGGCGGCGGCGACCAGCGGACCGGGCGGCGCCGACAGCGCGATGCGGCGGGCGCAGGTCTCGGCCAGCGGCAAGGGCAGCGGCAGGTCGTCGCCGGGGTCGACGCCCCCGCCGGGAAAGACGTATTTCGACGGCATGAACGCGGCCCCCGCGCCGCGCTGGCCCATCAGTACCTGATGCCCCGCGCCCGCGCGCCGGGTCAGGATCACCGTCGCAGCCGGGCGGATCGTCTCAGCCGCGTCCATCTTGTCCGAAACCGTGCATCCGCTTGGCCCATTGCACGGCGACCACAGCACCCTTCAGGCGCGGCAGCAGGAACAGCGACAGCGCCACGCAGCCGACCGAAAAGATCGTGGCCGCGATCAGCGGCTCGGGCCGGTAATGGGTGAAGACGAACAGCATCAGGGGCGCCATCAGGTGCCCGACGATCAGGATCGTCAGATAGGCCGGCCCGTCGTCGGCGCGGTGGTGGAACAGTTCCTGCTGGCAGACCGGGCAGGCATCGCGCACCTTCAGGTAGCCGCGCATCATCGGGCCCGCGCCGCAGTTGGGGCAACGGCAGCGCCAGCCGCGCAGCAGGGCCTCGCGCATCGGGCGGTCCTGTTCGTGGTCATCGACGGGCGGCGTCTCGACGGGGTGCATCGGAATGGCGGCCTGAGCGGCCTCGATTTCGACTTTGTGCAACATGCAACTCGGGTCCGGGGCCTGCACGGGACCGGGCCCGGCGAACGGCAAGGGGGTGGGGCGCAGGCCCCTGTCGGCGCAACTTAGCCTGTCGCGCGCGGATTCCAAAGCCCCCGTGGGCGGCTGTGGCCCGATGTCGCAACGGTTCGCGACGGAAATTCCGGGCTGCGTCGTTTGTCAGGCATCAGGGCCAGGCACACCGCCGCCCGAAACCGGATGGAGAAACCGATGAAACGACCGATGCTTGCCGCTGTCACGCTGGCCGGTGCTGCCTGCCTGGCGCTTGCCGCCCCCGTGCTGGCCGACCGTGGCGAAGGCCGCGGGCCCGGCATGATCCTGCAACGCTTTGACGAGATCGACGCCGACAAGGATGGCAAGCTGACCGAGGCCGAGATCCAGGCCTGGCGCGCGGCGCAGTTCGCCGCGGCCGATGCCGACAAGAACGGCAGCCTGTCGGCCGAGGAACTGACCGCGATGCAGGTGGCCCGGGCGCAGGCCCGGATGGCCGACCGCGCCACCCGGATGATAGGGCAGCACGATGCCAACGGCGATGGCCAGCTGTCGGCCGAGGAACTGGCGCAGGCCGGTTCGGGCATGGGGGCGGGTCCGAAGCTCTTTGCCAAGGCCGATGCCGATGGCGACGGCGCGATCAGCCGCGAAGAGGCCGAGGCCGCGATGGGCCGGATGGCGGGCCACGGCAGGGGCGGCCACGGCAAGGGCGGCCACGGCAAGGGTTGGTGGGGCATGGGCGACAACTGACGCCCCCGAACCCTGGGGCCGCGGGCAGGTTTTGCACCCTGGCCGCGGCCGGTCTAGTCTTGTGCCGGGATGACCATGGCCTTCGACGCAACCACCGATGCCTCGGACGACGACCTTCTGGCGGCCTATGCCGGGGGCGACCGTCTGGCCGCGCGCCTGCTGTCCGACCGGCTGTTGCCGCGGGTTCTGGGCTATGCGACGCGGCTCTTGGGCGGCGACCGCGCCGAGGCCGAGGACGTGGCGCAAGAGGCGATGCTGCGGCTGTGGCGGATCGCGCCCGACTGGCGCCGCGGCGAGGCGCGGGTCACGACCTGGCTGTACCGGGTGGTGACCAACCTTTGCACCGACCAGCTGCGCAGCGGGCGGCGGCGGGCGGCGCCGATGGGCGACGACCTGCCCGACATGCCCGACGACAGCCCCGGCGCCGAGGCGCGGATGGTGCAGGCGGCCCGGCTGGCCGCGCTGGATGCAGCGCTGGCCGCCTTGCCCGACCGCCAGCGCGAGGCGGTGGTGCTGCGCCACATCGAGGGCCTGTCGAACCCCGAGATCGCCGCGGTCATGGGCATCGGGGTCGAGGCGGTGGAAAGCCTGACCGCTCGCGGCAAGCGCGCCTTGACGGTGGCCCTGCAAGGCCGCCGCGACGGCCTGGGATATGAGGAGAGCTGAGATGCCCGACGACGAAGACGATCTTGCGCCGCTGTTCGCGGCCGCCCGCGCGGCCCGCCCGGTGCCCTCGGCCGACCTGACGGCGCGGGTGCTGGCCGATGCCCGGGCGCTGCAGCCCGCGCCGGCGGCCACGCGCCGGCCGCTGGCCGGTCTGCGCCAGGCGCTGGCCGAGATGTTCGCCTCGCTGGGCGGGGCGGGCGCGGTGGCGGGCCTCGGCACCGCCGCGGTGGCCGGGGTGCTGATCGGCTATGCCAGCCCCGCCGCTTCGGACTGGATTTCCAACGCCTTGACCCCGGCCGGCAGCAGCATCGAGCTGCTGTCGACCGAGGGGCCGTTCCTGACCGAGGGTTAAGCGATGACCGAACCGGAAGCCAAACCCGTTGCCGCCCCGCCCGCCCGCGGCCCGCGCTGGATGCGGATCGCGCTGGCGGTGTCGCTGGCGATGAACCTGGGCATTGCCGGCGTGGTCGCCGGCGCCATCCTGCGCGACGGCAACCCGCGCGCCCGGCAGGATTTCGGCCTGGGCCCCCTCAGCGAGGCGCTGACGCGCGAGGACCGGCGTGCCCTGCGCGAGGCCTTCCTGGACCGCCACGCCGACCTGCGCGGCGACCGTCAGGCGATGC
>JAGPCN010000246.1 GCA_018058035.1 Fuscovulum sp. | reverse complement strand
CCATAGCCATGCCGCAGCAGCAGCCTTTCTACGGCATCCGCGGCTTTTTTCGGGTCATTGGTCGCGCGTTTCAGTTCCTCGCGCAGCTCCGTCAATCCCGGAGACGCAGACCAGCTCGCCAATACACCGAAGAGGGAAAGGCTCCGTGCGTCCCAGCCGCGATTCGGGCCAACCTCCTGAATCAGTTGGGCCGCCGCGCGCAGCCTGTCGCGAATCTCGCCGGGGTAGGCTTCAGCAAAATCCAGATCGGGCAGCGCGGTCGGTGGCCCCTCCAGCTCCTGATCTCGTTCGGCAGCGCGCAGGGCATCGACCTGAGCCTGAAGTTCCCTGTTCTTCTCCTCCAGTGACTGGACTTCGGCTTGCCACAGCGCCTCTTTCTCGGCTCCCGAAAGCCTGTTGCGATCGCGCGCTCGCTGCTCGCGCAGGATTTCATCCTGCAGGTCGTGCCAGTCCCAGCCAAGGGCGGTGGGCATCGCCGTCCGAAGGTCGACAGCGGTGCGACGGGCCGTTTCCGACAGGGCGGCCTCGTCGGGAAGTGCGGGGCCAAGGTAAAGGCGCCGCACAAAGCCGCGGCCAGGCAGCGACAGGCCAAGGGTGCCTCCATAGACGTTGCGGCCGCCCGATTTTTCCCTGATGTCAAAGGAAAACCCGCGCGAGGGTTCGACTACGACATGGGTGACACCGCAGAGGTCCAGTGCCAGCTTGGTTACTGCCGTTTCTGAAAGCGCTAGCGTCCCGTCGTCGCGCCGCGACAGATACAGCACGGGCAGTTCGGCACCCGAGGTCCCCTGCGCGATGCGGGAGGCAAGGTCCAGGTCGGCAACAGCCTCAGCCAAGTCGTGTGACGTGGTCCTTATGTGCAGCGGACCGTCCGCTCGGACACGCTGGTTGTCGATCAGACTGCGCAGAAGATGGGTGCGTTTGGGGGTCTGCGGAACGCTCATCGGCCGAACCGGCAAGCACTGCGCCCGAACCCGAAGCAGGTTGCCTCGATCCGTCTTTCGAAGCACGGCTTCGGTACGCCAGTGCAGCCCGTTGCTATCCTGCAGGTCGTGGCGGCATCAGATTGCGCGCAAGTCACCGGTGCCCAAAGCGCGCATCATCAGGCTTTCCCCGCCTTCAGCCGCGATGCGAACATTGTCGCCATCAATTTCGCGCTCGACCTGGGTTTCCGAAAGTTTGCTGTGCCGCATTCCGCGAACCCAGGCCAGAACCTCGGCCGCAAAGGCTGCCTTGCCGAAGTCGTCCTTCAGAAAGAATTCCGTCGCGAACAGACTCATGGAACAACCACCCCCGGATGCACTGCCCTTGGCGGTCATACTGGGTGGTTTGCGTCACCGGATCAATGCCCGCGCGAACTCGGTCTTCTGCGGCTGGCCGGTGTGGAGCAAAGGTTGACAGAACCCTAACGCCCACAGCCAACCCATTGGAATCCCTTGCGTCCGCCTCCGCGCCACGCGTGGGGGCATCAGGCGTTGAACAGGAAATGCAGCACGTCCCCGTCCTTCACCTCATAGGTCTTGCCCTCGACCCGGAACTTGCCCGCCTCCTTGGCGCCCGCTTCTCCCTTGCCCGCGACGTAGTCGTCATAGGCGACCGTCTCGGCGCGGATGAAGCCCTTTTCGAAGTCCCCGTGGATCACCCCGGCCGCCTGCGGCGCCAGCGTGCCCTTGGAGATCGTCCAGGCGCGGGCCTCTTTCGGGCCGACGGTGAAATAGGTCTGCAAGCCCAACAGCGCATGGCCGGCCTTGATCAGCCGGTCCAGCCCCGCCTCGTGCAGGCCCATTTCCTCAAGGAAAACAGCCGCTTCTTCGGGGGGCAGCTGGGCCAGTTCTTCCTCGATCCGGGCGCTGATCACCACCACCCCGGCGCCTTGCGCCGCCGCCATCTCGGCCACCCGGGCCGACTGGCTGTTGCCGGTGGCGGCCGCGCCTTCCTCGACGTTGCAGACGTACAGCACCGGCTTTGCCGTCAACAGTTGCAACAGCCGCCAGGCGCGGGCGTCATCCTCGGCCACCTTGATCGTGCGGGCCGGGCGGCCGGCGTTCAGCGCCTCTTGCGCGACGGCCAGCAGGCGGTCCTGGTCCAGGCTTTCCTTGTCGCCGCCCTTCAGCTTGCGGGCCAGGTTGGCGCGGCGCCGCTCGATCGACTCAAGGTCGGCCAGCATCAGTTCGGTCTCGATGGTCTCGGCGTCGGCGACCGGGTCGATGCGGCCCTCGACATGGGTGATGTCGCCGTCTTCAAAGCAGCGCAGGACATGGGCGATGGCGTCGCATTCGCGGATGTTGGCCAGGAACTGGTTGCCCAGGCCCTCACCCTTTGAGGCGCCCCGCACCAGCCCCGCGATATCGACAAAGGTCATCCGGGTGGGGATGATCTGCTTCGACCCGGCAATGCCGGCCAGCACGTCCAGCCGCGCGTCCGGCACCGCCACTTCGCCCACGTTGGGTTCGATCGTGCAGAACGGGAAATTCGCCGCCTGCGCCGCTGCCGTCCGCGTCAGCGCGTTGAAGAGGGTGGACTTGCCCACGTTCGGCAGCCCGACGATGCCCATCTTGAAACCCATCATGCCCTCCATTGGCGTCGCGCGCCTTCTACGGGGGTGCGCCTGCGGGATCAAGGTTCCCGGAATCGGCGGGTGGGCGTAGGCTGCGCCAAAGAAAGGAGACGCCGATGTCCTTCGACCCCTACATCCACTTCCAGGGCAACTGCCGCGCGGCGATGCAGGCCTATCAGGCCATCTTCGGCGGCGAGTTGCAGATGATGACCTATGCCGAGGCCCCCGATGCCCCGCCCGAAATGAAGGGATCGGACCGGATCATGCATGGCTCGCTGTACGTCGGCGGGCACAGCCTGATGGCGTCGGACTTTCCGCCCGGCGTTGCGGGCGACCCGCAGCAGGCCGTCACCATCAGCCACGAGGCCGCGTCGGACGCCGAGGCGCGGCGCATCACCGCCGCGCTGGCCGACGGCGGCGCGATGATCATGGAGTATCAGCCGACCTTCTGGTCGGACGGATTCGCCATGCTGAAGGACCGCTTCGGCACCCACTGGATGATCTCGGCGCCCTGGCGGCAGCCGTGACGCCCCTGCCCCATTGATTTCCCCCGCGCCGGCATGGCAGATGGGGCCGGACGTGACCCAGGGGGCCTTGATGACCAGGATCGACGACACCTTCGCGCGGCTGAAGTCGCAGGGCAAAAAGGCCTTCGTGTCCTACATCATGGGCGGCGACCCGGACGAGGCGACCAGCCTGGCCGTGATGCAGGGCCTGCCCGCGGCGGGCGTCGACATCATCGAACTGGGGATGCCCTTCACCGACCCGATGGCGGACGGCCCGACCATCCAGGCCGCCGGCCAGCGCGCGCTGGAAGGCGGCATGACGATGGACCGGGTGCTGGCCATGGTGCGCGCCTTCCGGGCGCAGGACAACGCCACCCCCATCGTGCTTATGGGCTATTACAACCCGATCTATTCCCGCGGCGTCGACCGTTTCCTGGCCGAGGCGACCGAGGCCGGCGTCGACGGCCTGATCGTCGTCGACCTGCCGCCGGAAGAGGATGCCGAATTGTGCTTCCCCGCCCAGAAGGCCGGGCTGAACTTCATCCGCCTTGCTACCCCCACCACCGACGACAAGCGCCTGCCCAAGGTGCTGCAGAACACCAGCGGCTTCGTCTACTACGTCTCGATCACCGGGATCACCGGGGCGGCGGCCGCTCAGGCGACCGACGTGGGGCCAGAGGTGGCGCGGATCAAGCGGTCGACCGACCTGCCGGTGATCGTGGGCTTTGGCATCACCACGCCCGAGCAGGCGAAGACCATCGCCAGCGTGGCCGATGGCTGCGTCGTGGGGTCGGCCATCGTCAAGGACATCGGCGCGGGCAAGTCCGTGGCCGAGGTGCTGGCGATGGTAAAGGCGCTGGCCGCCGGCGCCCACGCGGCCTGACCCCCGGTGCCCGGGCCGGAAACCGGAGTCCGGGGCCGCACCGTCGCGCTGGTCGTCGCCTCGGCGCTGTTCATGGAGAACATCGACAGCACCATCCTGGCGACCGCCCTGCCCACCATTGCCGCCGACCTGAACGTCAATCCCCTGTCGCTGAAGCTGGCGCTGACCTCGTACCTGGTCAGCCTGGCGATCTTCATCCCGCCCTCGGGCTGGGTCGCCGACCGCTACGGGGCGCGGCGGGTGTTCGCCGCCGCGGTGCTGGTGTTCCTGGCCGGGTCGCTGGCCTGCACGCTGGCGACCTCGCTTTCCGGCTTTGTGGTGGCGCGGTTCCTGCAGGGCATGGGCGGGGCGATGATGGTGCCGGTGGGGCGGCTGATCGTGGCGCGCAGCACGCCGAAAGCGGAATTCGTGGGCGCGATGGCCTGGCTGACCACGCCCGCGCTTCTGGGCCCGGTGCTGGGGCCGCTGGTCGGAGGCGTCATCGTCACGCATTACCCCTGGCAGTGGATCTTCCTCATCAACCTGCCGGTGGGCGTGGTCTGCCTGGGCCTGGCGCTGGCGCTGTTGCCGCGCGAGGCCCCGCGCGAGGTCGGGCCGTTCGACCTGCGGGGGTTCCTGCTGTCGGGCCTGGCACTGGCCGCGCTGATGCTGGGGTCGATGGAGGTGACCGAGATGCAGGGCCTGTCGCCGACCATGCTGGGCTTGCTGGCCCTGGGTGGGGTGATGGCTGTGCTGACGGTGCGCCACTGCAACCGGGTGGCCGATCCGATCCTGGATTTCTCGCTGTTGCGGATCGTCACCTACCGCACCTCGGTTCTTGGCGGCACGCTGTTCCGCATCGGCATCGGCGCCTTCCCGTTCCTGTTGCCGCTGATGCTGCAACTGGGCTTCGGCCTGTCGGCCATCGAATCCGGCGCGCTGACCTTCGTGGCCGCCCTGGGTGCGCTGTTCATGAAGCCGGTGAACGCCGCGATCCTGCGCCGCTACGGCTTTCGCCGGGTCCTGGTGGCGAACGGGGTGCTGGCGGTGGGGTCGCTGGCGGTGATCGGGCTGTTCCGGCCCGACACGCCGCATGCGGTGATCTACGCGGTGCTGTTCCTGGGTGGCTGCCTGCGCTCGATCCAGTTCACCAGCCTGAACGCCATCGCCTTTGCCGACCTGACGCCCGAACAGATGAGCCGCGCCACCAGCCTGTCCAGCGCCGCGCAACAGGTGTCGCTGGGCCTGGGCGTCACGCTGGGCGCAACCGCCGTCGCGGCGGCGATGTCCTTGCGCGGCGGCACCACGCTGGAGGCCGCCGATTTCCCGCCCGCCTTCCTGATCGTGGCGGCGGTGTCGCTGCTGTCGCTGCCGGCCTTCCGCGCCCTGCCGGCGGATGCGGGCGCCGGCATGTCGGGCCGCCCTCCCCGCGCCGACGACTGAGCCCCCGGGGCCGATTGCGCCCAGCGGGGAACATTGGTAACAACTTCTGACCAGCCCGGCCCCAGGGAGCGCCGCCCATGCCCGTCATCACCTGCATCGAGGACCTCAAGCGCCTGCACCGCAAGCGCACGCCCCGGATGTTCTGGGATTATTGCGAAAGCGGCAGCTACACCGAGCAGACGTTCCGTGAGAACACGTCGGACTTCGCGCAGATCCGGTTCCGACAGCGGGTCGCGCGCGACCTGTCGGGCCGAGTGCTAGAGGGCCGCATGATCGGCGAAAAGGTGACGATTCCAGTCGCGCTGGCGCCGGTTGGCAGCACCGGCATGCAGCACCCGGATGGAGAGATCCTGGCCGCCCGCGCGGCGGCGGCCTTCGGCGTGCCCTACACCCTCTCGACCATGAGCATCTGCTCGATCGAGGACGTGGCGGCGGCCAGCCCCACCCCGTTCTGGTTCCAACTGTACGTCATGCGCGACGAGGATTTCGTCGATGCCATCATCGAACGCGCCCGGGCGGCCAAGTGCAGCGCGCTGGTCCTGACGCTGGACCTGCAAATCCTGGGCCAGCGCCACAAGGACCTGAAGAACGGCCTGACCAGCCCGCCGAAACCGACGATCCCGAACCTGATCAACATGGCCACCAAACCGCGCTGGTCGCTGGGGATGCTGAAGACGCCGCGGCGGCAGTTCCGCAACATCGTCGGCCACGTCAAGAACGTCACCAGCCTGGCCGACCTGACCGCCTGGGCGAACGAACAGTTCGACCCCAAGCTGGACTGGGGCAAGGTCGTCCGCATCCGCGACCAGTGGAAGGGCAAGTTCATCCTGAAGGGCGTGCTGGACGCCGAGGACGCGCAGATGGCGGTCGACGCCGGCGCCGATGCCATCGT
>JAGPCN010000245.1 GCA_018058035.1 Fuscovulum sp. | reverse complement strand
GACGCGGTCGGCCAGCGCGGCCAGGTCATCGCGGTGGGCATCTGTCAGGGACCAGACGAGGGGGGTGTTCTGCATGGGGGCCTTCCTGCTTTGCGGGCAGTTGAGCCTGCGGGCCGGGCGGGCGCAGGGGGCAGCCACCGGGAAAACGCCCCCGCGACCGTCGCCCACCCGCCCACCCCGACGGTCGCGGGGGCGGGTGGCGTCAGTCCATCCAGGCCGGCCGGGGCAGGCCCAGCGTCGCGGGGTCGTTGAGGTAGATCGCGCCCAGCACGATCGCCGCCACCAGCAGGACGGCAAAGCCGATCTTCCAGATCGACCAGGGGCGTTCGCCCTGCACCTCGCCGGTCTGGCCGTTGACCAGGAAGCGATAGCTTTTGCCGTTGTACTTGTAGGCCGCCATCCAGACCGGCAAGAGGACATGCTTGAAGGTCTCGTCCCACCAGCGGGTATCGACCGAGGAGACGCGCTGTTCGTCGCCGCCGATGTCGCGGCGCACGTCATCTTCGATGATCGCGGCCATCCGGGTGCGGGCGGTGGTGTGGCCATCGGCCAGGGCCACGGTGTAGCCCTCGGCCTGGAAGCCGGCCAGATAATCGGGGGAATAGGGTTCCAGCGCCGACAGGTCCCAGGGCGTCAACTCGTTGCCCAGCCGTTGCGGCAGGCTGTTCGAGGCCATCACCATCATGTCGTCGAAACGGCGCGCGACATTGCCCGAGGCCGGGAACCAGCGGGTCTTGCGGACCTGCTCCTGGCGCTGTTCCTGGCGGCCGTTCACCGTGACCGTGACGGTGCGGGTTTCGTAGTAGTATTCGCCGCGCTGGCCGGTATAGGCCGAGGCGCTGTCGGCGTCGAAGGTCCAGAACGGCACGTAGATGCCGTTCATCGCCCGGCCCTTGCGGGCATATTCCAGCAGGGTCGAGGGCGCGAACCACAGCGACCCCATCCATTTCACCATGGCGTCGCGGGCCTGGTCCTCGGTCAGCTGAAAGGGGACCAGGGCCTGCGGCTTGATCAGGCGGTGCGCGCCGGTGTCCAGCACCACGGGCGAGGCGCAGAACGGGCATTCGGCGGCATGGGTGGCGCCCTGCATCTCGATCTGGGCACCGCAGGAGGTGCAGGTGGTGGTGCGGATGTCTTCCGAGGCGGTCTCGGGCAGGTCGTCGCGCAGGTCGGCTTGCAGGTCGTGCTCGGCCAGCGCGCGGGCGCGGCGGCGATCGCCGGCGGCGGCGATCTGCTGGACATGGCCGCAATGGTCGCAGGTCAGTTCGGTCTGGCCGGGCGCAAAGCGCAGCTGCGCGCCGCATTGGGCGCAGGGGTAGCGGTGTTCAGAGGCGTCGGTCATCGGAAAATCTGCGTGTTGTCAAAGGGATCGGCCGGCGGCGGGCGCCGGCTTAGCCCGGCGGCGGGGGCGGCGGGACGGTGGCGAACAGCCGGGCCAGCGCGGTCTCGGCGGCGGGCTTCCAGCCGTCTTGCCCGGCGGTCCAGACCATCGTGGCGCGAGTCAGCGCGCCCGAGGCCGCCATGCCGGCCAGGTCGGCCTCGCCGAAGGGGCCCTTGGTCGCGCCGTTCTCGGCGACGTGCCAGGCCGCAGCGGCGGGGGGCGGCGGCGGAGGAGGAGGAGGGGCAGAGGCCGCAGGGGCGGCGGCCGGGGCCGCACCCCAGGAGCCGACGTTCTGCGCCATGCCAAGGCCCATGCCGGCGGCCATGCCGCCCGCCATCATCCCGCCCGCGCCCGAGGCGGGGTTGGCCAGCGCTTCGGCCGCGTTGAACTGCATGTATTTCGACAGATCGCCCGCCACCCCCATCGAGGTGCGCTTGTCCATCACCTTCTCGACCTCTTCGGGAAGCGAGATGTTCTCGACGTAGAATTCCGGGATCGACAGGCCGTATTCGGCGACCTTCGGCGCGATGGTCCCGGCGATCACCTTGCCCAGATCCTCGAGGTTCGCGGCCATGTCGAGGACCGGGATGCCCGAGGAGGCCAGCGCCTGAGACGCGGCCTGCACGATCTGGTTGCGGATCTGCATCGACACTTCGTCGGTGGTGAATTCGCCGTCGGTGCCGACGATCTCCTTGATGAACACGCCGGGGTCGGTGACCCGCATCGAATAGGTGCCGAAGGCGCGGATGCGGACCGGGCCGAATTCCGGGTCGCGCGCCATGATCGGGTTCTTGGTGCCCCACTTCTGGTCGTTGAAGCGGGTGGTGTTGACGAAATAGACCTCGGACTTGAAGGGGCTGCTGAACCCGTGGTCCCAGTGCTGCAGCGTGGTCATGATCGGCATGTTGTTGGTTTCCAACATGTAGAGACCGGGGCCGAAGACATCGGCCAGCTGCCCTTCGTGGATGAAGACGGCAGCCTGGCCTTCGCGCACGGTCAGCTTGGCGCCCATCTTGATCGCCTGGTCGCGGCGGTCGAAGCGCCAGACCATGGTGTCGCGGGTGTCATCCAGCCAGGAGATGACGTCGATGAATTCGCCCTTGAGGAAATCGAAGACCATGGCTTGCGCCTCCTGTCCCTTGCCGCCCCTTGGCAGAGGCGGTCCGATGCGGGCGGGATGCCCGCGGCACGGCGCCAAGCATAGCCGAGGCCGCGGCAGAGAGAAGGGGGAAAACCGGACCTGCACGGTCACGCGGCGCGCAGGATGGGCAGATTGCCCATCCTACCGGGCGACGGTTCAGCTGGGGCCGCCCAACAGCCCCGCGGCCAGGCGGTCGACGATGGGCCGGGCCGTGTCGATCGTCATGCCGGGGCGCAGCGCGGGGTTGTAGAGGATCTTCAGCATCAGTTCGTCCTGCCGGGTCAGCAGGGCAAACTCTTCGTCGTCGTTGAAGATCGAGGGCCGCGCCGCCGGGCTGTCGTTGGGCAGGCCCAGGCCCTGGGCGATTTCCTCGTGGATGCAAGAGAGGCGCAGAAGGTCGGGGTGTTCGGCCCGGATCACCGCCACGGCCCGCGAGTAGACGCCGCTGCGGCCTTCGGAGAACGCATAGACCAGGCAATAGGTGGTGCGCGGCATCTGTGTCACATCGGCGATGTCGGCCGGCGACAGGCCCGGCATCGAGTTGGCCAGCGTCGGCCCCAGGGCCTCGCGTTCGTCCTCCGAGACGATGTGGATCCAGAAGTTCGGGGCGCTGTCCGACAGTGCGATCGGATGCCCGGTCAGCCCCGCCAGCCGCGCCAGATAGGACGCGACGCGCGCCCGGTCGGTGGCGCGGCGATCCTCGGGGACCGAGGCGCCAAAGCGCAGGCCCACCCGCACCGGCCCCGACCACTTGCGCAGGATCGAGGCGGTCTCGCCGCGCACGAAGGCGCCGTCGTTGCGGCTGTATTCGTCGTAAAGCGCGATGCGCAGGAAGTTGTCGGCCAGCATGCGGTCGCTGAACGGCGTGTCCTCGCCGCCGCCATCGGTGCGCAGCATGCCCTGGCTGAGCAGCGCCTGCTGGACCTGGGCAAAGTAGGCCGTTGCGGCGGCACTTTTCGCGGTCAGGCTGACCGGGGCCGCGGGGGCCTCGGGCCGGGCGGGCGGCGGCGCCATGGCGGGGGGCAGCGCGACCGGTACGCAGGCGGCGGCCAGCGCCAGCGCCAGGGTGACGGCGGCGGGGCGGGGCAGGGCAACCGGAAAGACCGGGCCGAACGGCCGCGGCAGGCGGGGGGGCAGGCGGAACAGGGCGGTCTCCTCAGGCCTGGGGCGCGGCGGGCGGGGCGGGGGTTCGGGCGCTGGCCGAGGCCAGCGTGTCGCGCAGGTTGGCCTCAAGCTTGACCAGCTCGGCCTCGGCAGCGGCGCGGCGGGCCTTGCCTTCGTCGGCGATGCGCAGGCTGTCCTCGATGGTGGCGATCAGCGTTTCATTGGCGCGCTTGACGGTGTCGATGTCGAAGACGCCGCGCTCCATTTCCTCGCGCACCACCTGGTTGGCCTCGCGCAGGTTCTTGGCGTTCGACTCCAGCAGTTCGTTGGTCAGGTCGCTGGCCTCGCGCACCGCTTCGGCGGCTTCCTTGCTGCGCTGGATCGTCACCGCCTGGGCCAGCTGGGTTTCCCACAGCGGCACGGTGTTGACCAGCGTCGAGTTGATCTTGGTGATCAGGCTCTTGTCGTTTTCCTGCACCAGCCGGATCGAGGGCAGCGACTGCATCGTCACCTGGCGCGTCAGCTTCAGGTCATGCACGCGGCGTTCCAGGTCGTCGCGGGCGGCGCGCAGGTCGCGCAACTCCTGCGCCTTCAGCACCTTGTCGTTTTCCGCCGCGGCGGCGATCTCGGCCTCTTTGGCGGGGATCACGGTCGCGTCCACCTCGGCCAGCTTGGCCTCGCCGGCGGCGATGTACAGCGCCAGCTCGTCATAGAAGGCCAGCGTCTTGGCATAAAGGATGTCCAGCGACTTGACGTCCTTCAGAAGCCGGGTCTCGTGGGTCAGCAGCTCTTCGGTGATGCGGTCGATCTGGCTTTGCACGTCTTCGTACTGGGCCACGAATTCGGCAAAGGGCGCGGCCTTGCCCAGCAGGCGTTCCCACCAGCTGGACTCGCGGCGCAGGTCCAGTTCCTCGGCGGAAAAGCCGCGGATGGTGGTGACGATCTTGCGCAAGCTGTCGCCCGCGGGGCCGGCGTCCTTGTTCTTGACGTCTTGCAGCATCTCCTGGCTGATCACCTGCAATTCGGCCTGCGCGGACGATCCGAAGGCGATGATCGACTGGGTGCTGGAGAGGTCAAGCTCGGCCATCCGCTTGCGGATCGCCTCGGCCTTGTCGGGGGTCGCGGTGGCCAGC
Source organism: Fuscovulum sp. (assembly GCA_018058035.1). Classification (GTDB taxonomy): domain Bacteria; phylum Pseudomonadota; class Alphaproteobacteria; order Rhodobacterales; family Rhodobacteraceae; genus Pseudogemmobacter. The sequence goes on along the minus strand of JAGPCN010000245.1, from coordinate 1,552 downwards.
GGCACCACTTCCGAGGTGGGTTCCGGCAGTAGCACGGCCGAAACCTTGTCCACTTCGGCCAGAAGGGCGGCGGCGTCGTTGCGGGTCGCTTCGGTGGTCATCGGGAACCTCTTACGCTTTCGGGGTTTCGTATTTCAGCCGGTCGCGCAGGACGGCGATCTCGACATCCAGGTCGCTGCGGCCGTTTTCCAGCAGCGCCTTAGAGCGGTCGGCAAAGGTCGTCTCAAGGTCGTCCAGCAGCGCCTCCCAGTCGGCGCGGGCCTTGGCGTCGCGGGTCTGTGCCCAGAAGTCGGCGAACTTGGCCGTCGCGTCGCGGGCGCCGTCCAGGTAGACCGACAGATACTTGCGCGCCGCCGTCAGGTCGCCGGGATCGGATTCGACGGTGCGGAACAGCGCCCGGGCGGCGGTGGCAAAGCGGTCGACCCGCGCCTCGACCAGGCGGTCGCCGGCGCGCAGGGCGGCGTCCTTCATCTCGGCCAGGCGTTTTTCGGCATCGGCCACGGCACGGGCAACGCGGTCGGTCTGGAACGGGTCGATCCCCTCCATCCCCTTGTCGGCAAAGGGATCGGTGCCAAAGGCGCCCAGGTGCAGCGCGATGCCGGCCAGGGCGTAAAGCACCGGATAGGCCGACAGCCCATGCGCGATGATGCCGCCGGTGAACAGTGCCGCGCCGCAGGCCAGCGCGCTGAAGGCCAGCCGCGGCAGCGCCGGGCGGCGGGCTATCTTGCGCGCGGCCCAGGCGGCACGGGCGCGCAGGCCCTCGCGCGCCAGCCAGGCCGACAGGATCAGAAGGCCGCCGGACACCAGCCCCAGCAGCATCGCGTCGGGCGCATCGCCGAACGCCGGGAACAGGAAGGCGAAGGCCGACAGGAACAACAGGTTCGCCCGCCACAGGCCCTGCGGCCGCGGCTCTGCCGCCGGGGGCAGCGGCGCCGAGGTGCCTTGCGGCTGCGGGCTGTACTTGCCGCCGTAGCGTTGCGCCATCACATGCCCCCCGATCCGGCGACATAGAAGACCAGCGCCACCAGAAGCGCGATCGACAGGGTTCTGAGGCCGGATTCTGACATCGCTTCGGGTCGGTTCTGTCCGGATGGCGTTTCTGCCGCGACCTTATCGCAGCCGCGACGGGCTTGCCAGTCGGCATGCCGGGGCCGGGCGGGTTTATTCCCTGCCGGTCAGTCGCCCTTGCGCGGGCGCCGCGCGGGCGGGCGGCCCGAGGGCGCGCCGCCGTGCGGCGGGCGGGCATCGGGCTTGGCGGAGCTGCGCGACTTCGGCGCGGGCTTGGGGGCGGCCTTTCCGGCGGCGGTCGTCGTCGACCGGCTGGCGGGCTTGGCGGCCTTGGCGGTGGGGGTCACCGCCTCTTTCCAGGCGCGCGACAGGGCCTTGACGCCGTCGCCGGGGCGGGCATCGCGGGGCAGGGTGATCTTGTCTTCGGGCTTGCGCGCGCGGCTGGTGGGGGCCGCCTGCGGCCGGGCGCCCGGCTTGGCCGCGGGTTTGGCGGCGGGTTTGGCGCCGCCGCGTCCGGCGGGGGCGGGCTTGCGCGGCGCGGGGC
>JAGPCN010000025.1 GCA_018058035.1 Fuscovulum sp. | reverse complement strand
GGCAAGCAGCGAGCAGGTGGCATAGGCGATGCAGCCGCCGGGGGCGACCATCGCCGCGGCGCGGTCCAGGATGGCGTCCTGAAGCGTGCAAACTGCGGTCAGCCGGTCTTCGGTCAGCGCCCATTTTCCGGTGGGATCGCGCCGCCAGCTGCCCGAGCCGGAACACGGGACATCTGTCAGGATCACGTCATAAGGCGCTGTCTTTTCGGGACTTTCCGTGATCGTCACGGCCACGCCCGCGCGTGCTGCACGGGCCGGAAGGTCTGCCATCCGGCGCGGGTTGGCGTCATGCGCCCAAAGCCGTACCCTTGCGCGTGCGGCCAGCGCCAGAGTCTTGCCGCCGCCGCCCGCGCACAGGTCCAGCACGCGCTGGTTGGGCGCCAGCGGAACCGCCTCGGCCACCGCCTGCGAGGCGGCATCCTGCAACTCCACCAGACCCTCTTGATAAGCCACGGAGTTCTGTATTTTCCTTGCGTTTTCCGTGACTTCCAGCGCGGTCTTCGCCAAGGGATGCGGCTGCGCCGAAATCCCTTCGGCGGCCAGCGCGGCCTGCGCCCCGGCCAGCGTCCCCTTGGCCGTGTTCACCCGCAGGAACACCGGAGCGCGCTGGCGCAGCGCCTGCATCACTGGCGCGAAATCAGGCCCCAGGGCGGCCTGCAACCGGGGCGCCAGCCAGTCCGGGCAATCCAGCGCCACCAGCCCCTCGGGCACGGCCCCGGGTTCCACCGCCACCGCCGGACCATGCGCCGAGCCGTCGAACCACAGCGCCTCGGCCCCGGCCGCGCGCGCCGCCCCCAGCACCAGGCCGCGGCCCGTCAGCGCGCCGCCCAGCGACGCGAAGGACCGCCGGCAACGCATTGCATCATATACGATATCTCGAACCGCCGCGCGGTCGCCCGAGCCGGCGTAGCGCGCACCGCGACCCCAGGTCGTCAACACCTTTTCCGCCGGTTCCCCGGCCAGAACCCGGTCCAGCACCGCAATCGCCGCTGCGGCGCGGGCCGCCGGCTTCATCACATCACCCGATAGTTCGGGCTTTCGCGGGTGATCTGCACGTCATGCACATGGCTTTCCTTCAGCCCGGCGCCGGTGATGCGCACGAACTGGCAGCGCGTCCGCATCTCGTCGACCGTGCGGTTGCCGGTATAGCCCATGGCGGCGCGCAGGCCGCCGACCATCTGGTGGATCACCGCCTGCGCCGAGCCCTTGTAGGGCACCTGGCCCTCGATCCCTTCGGGCACCAGCTTGTCGCTGGCCGCATCCTTCTGGAAATAGCGGTCGGCCGAGCCGCGCGCCATCGCGCCCAAGGACCCCATGCCGCGATAGGCCTTGAAGCTGCGGCCCTGCCACAGGATCACCTCGCCCGGAGATTCATCGGTGCCGGCGATGGCGCTGCCGACCATGGCACAGGACGCGCCCGCCGCGATCGCCTTGGCGAAGTCGCCGGAATACTTGATGCCGCCGTCGGCGATGATCGGCGTGCCGCCCGCAGCACCCGCCGCATCCATGATCGCGGTCAGTTGCGGCACGCCCACGCCCGCCACGATCCGCGTGGTGCAGATCGACCCCGGGCCGATGCCCACCTTGACCGCATCGGCCCCGGCCCCGATCAGCGCCCGCGTCGCCTCGGCGGTGGCGACGTTGCCGGCCACCACCTGCACCGCGTTCGACAGCGCCTTGATCCGCTCGACCGCGCGCGCCACGCCTTCGGAGTGGCCATGCGCGGTGTCGATCACCACCATGTCGACGCCCGCCTCGATCAGCGCCTGGCTGCGCTCGAACCCGGCATCCCCCACCGTGCTGGCCGCCGCCACCCGCAGGCGGCCAAGTTCGTCCTTGCAGGCCTGCGGGTTCAGCACCGCCTTTTCGGTGTCCTTCAGCGTCAGAAGGCCGGTCAGCTTGCCGGCGCCATCGGTCACCAACAGCTTTTCGATCCGCCGCGCCTTCATCAGGCTGATCGCCTGCTCGCGGTCGACCGGCTCGCGCAGGACGGCCAGGTTGTCGGCCGTCATCATCACCGAAACCGGCGTCTTGTCATCGCTGGCAAAGCGCATGTCGCGGTTGGTCACGATGCCCAGCACCCGGCCCGAGGCATCGACGACCGGGAATCCGGTGATGTTGTAGCGCTCCATCAGCGCCTTGGCATCGGCCAGGGTCTGGTCGGGGGTCAGGGTGATCGGCGCATAGACCACGCCGGATTCGAACCGCTTGACGCGCCGCACCTCGCGCGCCTGCGCCTCGGTATCCAGGTTGCGGTGGATGACGCCGATGCCGCCGGCCTGCGCCATGGCGATCGCCATGCGCGCCTCGGTCACCGTGTCCATTGCGCTGGACAGCAGCGGAATGTTCATCCGGATCGACCTGGTCACCTGCGTCGCGGTGTCGGCATCGGACGGCAGCACCGAAGAGGCGGCCGGAACCAGAAGCACGTCGTCGAAGGTAAGCGCCTCGCGAATCTCCATCGGGGTCTCCTGGGAGGGGTTCGTTTGACGGTTCCCCATTTCACGCGATCTCGGGAATGGCAAGCCTGAAACCCGCATCTTGGGCTTGAAACCCGCCCCGCCCCATGCAGATTGTGCCCCGCTGTTCGGAGAACCCCATGCGCGTCGCCATCGTCGAAAACACCCGCGTCACCCATCACGGCCAGGTCGGCGTGGCCCTGCACGAGGCCGCCGCCAAGATCGACCTGTGGAAGCCCTGGTCGGGCCAGCCGCTGCCCGAGACGGTGGATGCCGACGCGCTGGTTGTGTTCGGCGGCGAACAGGCCGCGACCGATGACCATACGCACCCGTATCTGCCACGGCTGGCCCGGCTGATGGCCGACTATACGGCGGCGGATCGCCCGGTGCTGGGCATCTGCCTGGGCAGCCAGGTGCTGGCCCGGGCTTTCGGGGCGGCGAACCACCTGGGGGCGGTGCGCGAATTCGGCTGGTGCGACGTGACGCTGACCGAGGCGGGCCGCGCCGATCCGGTTCTGGGCGCCTTGCCGGAAACCTTTCCGATCTACCAGTGGCATTCCGACACGTTCGACCTGCCGCAGGGCGCCGTCCATCTGGCGCGCTCGCCGGCGGCGGCCAGCCAGGGCTTTCGCATCGGCCGCGCCACCTATGGCATGCAGTTCCACTTCGAGGCCAGCCGCGCCGTCGCCCGCGACTGGAACCGCAACTTCCCCGAAGCCATCGAACGGATGCACCCGGGCTGGCTGCGCGACTATCCGCAGGTCGAGGCCACGAAAGGGACAGAGGCCGATGCCCATGGCCTGGCCATCGCCCGCGCCTGGGTCGGGCTGATCTGACCCCTGCCGCTCCTCGTTCGACTGCGTCTCCTCGTCGCAAGGCCCGCGCCCCGAGGAGGAGACGCAGTCGAACGACGAGGCTTCCTCAGGCCGCCGCCGCGTTGGTCTTTGCCGCCAGCTGCCCGCCTGGCCACAGCTTCACCACCCGCCACAGCACGAAGGGCACGAAGCCCAACGCCACCGCCAGCGTCGCCATCCCCGCCCAGACGAACACCCCGTCCAGCGCCAGAAGCGCCGCGGCCAGCGCCGTCAGCGGAAAGGTAAAGGCCCCCCACAGCGGCGAGAACCCCGACTCTGCCACCCAGCGCCCTGCCACAAGCAACGCCAGCGCCATCACCAGCGCCATCGCCGCAAATCCCAGTGCCAGCACCGGCTGCCCGGTCATCCCCGCCACCAGCGAGAACAGCGCCGCCGGCGCCACATGAATCGCCAGCATCGGCCGCAGCGGCGCGGGCGGATTGCGCCGCAGCAGCTGCGCCAGGCTGATCCCCCAGATCAGACCCGCCACCGGCAGCGTCGCCCACAAGAGACCGCGCGCCAGCACCTCCATTCCCAGCGGCACGGCCGCCAGGCCGCCGATGATGAAGCCGACAAAGGCCAGGTGCCAGCCCGGGTTCACTCCGCGCCCCTCGGCCGGCATCCGCGCCAGCACCGACAGCAGCGCCAGTGCCAGTGCCCCGTGCACCGCCAGCCCGGCCAGCAGCACCCAGCGTGCCAGTCCCGGCGCGTAGGGAACCAGCAGCGCCGCCACGGCCAGCATCCCCGCCGACCCGGCCGCCAGTCCGGCGCGGCCCGGCAGCACCTTCAGGTCGTCCAGCACCACGCCCGGCCGCCGCGCCATCTTGCCCAGATAGGCCACTGCGGCAAAGACCCACAGCGCCAGCACCAGCCCCGCCAACAGGTCGGCCGGCGCCTGCGGCAGCGCCAGCGCCGCCAGCCCCCGCCGCAGCGCCAAAACCAGTCCCAGGCTGCCCAGCACCACCGGAAACACCGCCGGCGGCGTGCGCGAAAAGCGCGGTGCCCGGCGCGGCGGGAATTCGGGCGGCGGATAGGCCTTCGGGCGGAAACGGGCGGGTTCGGTGGCCATGGCTCTCCTCGGGTGGCAGGGGTAGCGGCCCCGGCATCCGAACCGCATTCCGGCGTCCCGCGCAAGCGCCGCGAAGGTCGCAGGCCCGGGCCCCCCGGCCCGACACCCCTTCCGTGGCAACGCGGGCGCGTCCCCCCTCGATGGGGGGCAAGCCCGCTCCCCCGGCTGGGCCGGCTTCCCCCGGATCAGCCCTGCGCGCGCCAGATCGTCGGGAACCAATCCTCGCGCAGCCGCTCGCCCGGCGTCATCCCGTGCCCCGGGAAGGGCGGCGAGGTCGGTCCCGGCCGCGCGACATAGCGGGCGTCCTCGCCCACCAGGCGCAGCGAGAACGCCCGCCGCCGTTGCGTGGTGGTGTTGCCGCGCGCGCCGTGCAGCGTGCGGTAATGGAAGGCCACGGCATCGCCCGGCTCCATCTCCCACTCCAGGATGCGCATCCCTTCCGCCTCGGGGTCCGGCACCGGGATAAAGTCGTGATCACCGGGATAGAAGGTCGTCTCCGCCATCCAGCGCGTTGGCAACACGTCCTTTTCCCACAGGTGGCTGCCCGCCACGCAGCGCAAGGAGGCCTCCTTGACCGGGTCCAGCGGCACCCAGAAGCTGACGGTCTGGCGCCCCTCGACAAAGTAATAGGGGCCGTCGGTGTGCCAGGGCGTCGGCTTCGCCGTGCCGGGTTCCTTGACCAGCACATGGTCATGGAACAGCTGGACCGAGGGCGAGCCCATCAGCGCCCCGGCCACCCGCCCGGCGTCCGATCCGAAGATCGCCGCGCGGAATTCGGGGATGCGAGACCAGTTGCAATAGTCGTCAAAGAACCTGCCCTGCTCTCCGGGCTTCAGCGTCGGCATCTGCTGGGTCGGGGCGGCCATGTTGGCCTCGACCCCGGCGCGCAGCCGGTCGACCCAATCCGCCATCAGCCCCTTTACCAGCACCACGCCATCGGCCTGGTAGGCGCGCACCATCTCGTCCGTGATCTGAACCATCGTCTCCTCCGTCTTCCCGCCACCCTGCCCCCGCCGCCGGCCCTGGACAAGCCCCCAGCCCCGGACCACTCTGCCGCGAAACCCGGAGGGACGGATGAGCGGCAACAGCTATGAAACCGGGCGGCTGAACCTGCCCTTCGTCGGGATTTCCACCTTTGGCAAGCGGCCCTATGTCGGCGACTGGACGGCGATCCGGGCCGATGCCGCGATCCTGGGCGCGCCCTTCGACTTCGGCACCCAGTTCCGCGCCGGGGCGCGGTTCGGGCCACGGGCGATCCGCGAGGCGTCCACCCTCTTCTCCTTCGGCCACGCCGGGGCCTATGACCACGAGGATGACGTGACCTACCTGGGCACCGAGGTGACGATCGTCGACATCGGCGATGCCGACATCGTCCATACCGACACCGAAAGAAGCCACGCCAACATCGAAACCGGGGTGCGCGCCATTCTGGACGCGGGCGCCCTGCCCGTCACCCTGGGCGGCGACCATTCGGTGAACATCCCCTGCATCCGGGCCTTTGCAGGTCGCGGCCCGATCCACATCCTGCAGATTGACGCGCATCTCGACTTCGTCGACGTGCGCCACGGCGTGCGCCACGGCCACGGCAACCCGATGCGCCGCGCGGCGGAACAGGATCATGTGACCGGCATCACCGCGTTGGGAATCCGCAACGTCAGTTCCACCGCCAAGGACGGCTATGACGCCGCCCGCGCCATGGGCGATGATATCCTGTCGGTGCGCCAGGTGCGCAAGCTGGGCCGCGACGCGGTGCTGGCCCGCATTCCCAAGGGCGCGAGGCTTTACGTCACCATCGACATCGACGGCTTCTGCCCCTCGATCGCGCCGGGCACCGGCACGCCCAGCCACGGCGGGTTCCTGTATTACGAAGTGCTGGAGATCCTGCAGGGCGTGGCCCGGGCGCATGACATCGTCGGCATCGACCTGGTCGAGGTCGCGCCGGACTACGACCGCGACGGCACGACGGCGATCCTGGCCGCGCAGGTTCTGCTGAACTTCCTGGGCTTCATCTTCCACGCGCGCAAGGGCTGAGGTCGCGGCCGGGGGCCAGCCCCCCGGACCCCCGGGATATTTGCGGACAGATGAAAGCCGCAGGTCAGCCCGGAAGGACAAGCAGGGTGTGGCCCAGCCGGTGCAGGGCCGCGCCGGTGCCCAGCTTGAACCGGGCAAGGCCCGGGGCCTGTTCGCTGTCGACCGAGCCGAGATCGAGCCAACGCACGCCTTCGGCCCTGAGCGCGCTGGCGGCGTGGAACAGCATCAGCGGGTGGACGCCGCCGGCGCGCGCCGCCGTACTGGCCCAGCCGAGGTGATAGCTGGCCGTGGCGCCATCGACCACGAAGGCCATGGCGGCGCCCAGGGTGCCGCCATGACGCCAGTCGAAAAGCCGCAGGGCGTGCGCCGGCAGGGCCTGGGTGAAGGCCGCGGGATGGGTTCGGTAGCCGCGCGCCCGGCGCTGCGCGGCTTCGGCCGCGATCAGGTCGGGCAGGCGGCGCAGCGAGGCCGCGCCGACCCGCAGGCCCGCGCGCTCGGCCTGGGCGAGGCGGTTGCGCCACTTGCCGGCCAGGCCTGCCCGCAGGTCGCCCGACAGGTCCCAGATCGCATGGTGCAGCGGGGTGACCAGCGGGATCAGGCCCCAGCCGCGCAGGTCGTCCTCGGGGGTGGCCAGGGTGACGCCGGCAAAGCGGGCCAGCCGGCGCAGCGCGCGGCGGCGGGCGGCGGGCGGCGGCGCGCCGTCCCAGACCGGGCCGCGGCTGACCAGCCGCCGCCCCGCGCGTTCCAGCACCTGGGCGGTACCGCAGCCAAGGTCGACCCGGCGCACGGCGGCGCCGCAGGCGCGCGCGGCCGCGGCGTAGGGGGCGCCTTGCGGAAAGGGCACGAAGGTCAGGCTGGAGGAAACACCATCGAACATGGCGTCATTAACGGCAGGGAAAGGTTTACGGGCGATGAATCGGGGCCATGAAAAGACCGCATGTTCCCAAGACCCTTGCCCCTTCGCCGCGCCTGACCCTGTGGGTTCCGGTGCTGTCCGCCAGCGGGCTTTGCGGCCTCTGGCTGGCCGCGCTTGCCCTGGTGGGCAGGCTGTGAAAGGACGCCGGCCCGCCCCGCTTCGGGACGGGCCGGTGCCACCCCTTATGCAGGTTCACCGGTAAAGCAATGACTTGCCGTTCGAGAACAGATGCACCTTGGCCGGGTCCGCCGTCAGCCGGACGGTCTGGCGGCGCAGGCCCGGATGAATGCCGGGCAGCTTGGCGATAATCGGGGTCTCGCGGCCGTCGCGGGCGAAATAGAGCTGGGTGACCTCGCCCAGGGCCTCGGTGATCTCGACGGTGCCGGTGTAGATGGCGCCGCCCTCGGTCGGCACGAAATCCTCGGGGCGCACGCCGACGTTGACCTTCAGGCCCATGTCGGCGGCCTGGGTCGGGATCGCCGCCGTGGCCGAGCCGCCGGCGGCCAGCTTGATCGTGGTGATGGCGCCGGTGCCGGTGATCTCTCCGGCCATCAGGTTCATCGCCGGGCTGCCGATGAACTGGGCGACGAATTCGTTCTCGGGCCGTTCGTACAGGTCCAGCGGGGTGCCGACCTGGCCGATGCCCTGGCCCACGGTCAGGACCACGATGCGCGTGGCCAGGGTCATCGCCTCGACCTGGTCGTGGGTAACGTAGACCATGGTGGAATTCGGCATCGCCTCTTTCAGCTGGGCGATCTCGATTCGGGTCGCCACCCGCAGGGCGGCGTCCAGGTTCGACAGCGGCTCGTCGAAGAGATAGACCTTGGGGTCGCGCACGATCGACCGCCCGATGGCGACGCGCTGGCGCTGGCCGCCCGACAGCGCCTTGGGCAGACGGTCAAGATAGGGCGTCAGCTGCAGGATCTTGGCCGCGCGCTCGACCGCGGCGTCGATCTCGGCCTTGGACTTCTTGGCGATCTTCAGCGCGAAGGACATGTTTTCCCGCACCGTCATGTGCGGGTACAGCGCGTAGGACTGGAACACCATGGCGATGCCGCGCTGCGCCGGCGGCACGTCATTCATCCGCACCCCGTCGATGCTGAATTCGCCGCCGGTGATCTTTTCCAGCCCCGCGATCATCCGCAACAGCGTGGACTTGCCGCAGCCCGAGGGGCCGACGAAGACGATCAGTTCCCCGGTCTTGATGTCGAGGTTGATGTTCTTCAACACCTTGACCTCGCCATAGGCCTTTTCGACATTCCTCAGCAGAAGATCGGCCATCTGGTTCCCCCCTAGATCCGTTTCGCCAGCACGAAGGCCCAGGGGGCCAAGGTGAGGCTTGACAGCGGCGCCTGGCCGCCCAAGTCGGTGCCGATCTGCGCCCATTTCCCTTCGGGCAACGCCACCGGTGCCGGTGCGTCGCCCAGGTTGAAGGCGCAGAAGATGGTGTCGTCACCCGTGCGCAGAAAGCGCGCGACATTGCCTTCGGCGGCGATGTCGGTCATCGCGCCACTGCGCAGCGTCGGGTGGGCGCGGCGGAAGGCCAGCGCGCGGCGATAGTGGTTCAGCATGCTGTCGCCGGTTTCCTGTTCGGCCACCGACAAGGGCCGGTGCGGCGCCTTGACCGGCAGCCAGGGCGTGCCGGTGGTGAACCCGGCGGCGGCGTTGTCGGTGGTCCAGACCATCGGCGTGCGGCAGCCGTCACGGCCCTTGAACTCGGGCCAGAACTCGATGCCATAGGGGTCCTGCAATTCTTCCAGGTCCAGATCGGCTTCGGGCAGGCCCAGTTCCTCGCCCTGGTAAAGGCAGAGCGAGCCGCGCAGGCACATGAGGAGAACCGTGTAAGTCCTTGCTGCAGCGTCGGAAAGGTTCCAGCGCGTGACATGGCGCACGACATCGTGGTTGGAGAAGGCCCAGCAGGGCCATGCATCAGGCGCCACGGCCTCTATCCGGGCGAAGGTTTCGGCCAGCAGGCCCGCGGTCAGCCGCGCCGGTTGCAGCATCTCGAACGGGTAGCACATCTGCACCTTGTCCCCGCCCGAGGTATATTCGGCCATGATCTCCAGCCCCCGCTGGGCATCGCCGACCTCGCCCACGGCAGCGGCACCGTAGGGGTTCAGGACGGCCCTGAATTTTCGTAGAAAATTCAAGTTCTCGGGCTGGTTCTTGTCGAACAGGTGCAGCTGGTGGTTGTAGGGGTTGACCGAGGGCGCGATGGAATCGTTGCGCAGCTCTTTCGGCAGCGCAGGATTGTCGCGCAAGTACTTGTCGGCGATGTAGAAGTTGATCGTGTCCAGCCGGAACCCATCCACCCCCCGCTGCAGCCAGAACCGCGCGACGTCCAGAAGCGCCTCTTGCACGGGTTCGTGGTGAAAGTTCAGGTCGGGCTGGCTGGTCAGGAAATTGTGCAGGTAATACTGCTCGCGCCGGCTGTCCCAGGCCCAGGCCGACCCGCCAAAGACAGACAGCCAGTTGTTCGGAGCCGTGCCATCGGGCTTCGGCTCGGCCCAGACGTACCAGTCGGCGCGGGCGTTCACCCGGTCCTTGCGCGACTCGGCGAACCACGGGTGCGCGTCCGAGGTATGCGACAGCACCAGGTCGATCATCACCCGCAGGCCCAGCCGGTGCGCCGTATCAACCACCGCGTCGAAGTCGGCCAGCGTCCCGAACATCGGGTCGACGTCGCAGTAATCGCTGACGTCATAGCCGAAGTCCTTCATCGGGCTGGTGAAGAACGGGCTGATCCAGATCGCATCCGCCCCGAGGCCCGCGATGTGCGGCAGGCGGGTGGCGATCCCCTTCAGGTCGCCGATCCCGTCGCCGTCGCTGTCCTGATAGCTGCGCGGATAGATCTGGTAGATCACCGCGCCCCGCCACCAGTCGGGGTCCCTGGGCAGCATCCTGGGCATTACTTGACCGACCCCGCCAGGAGCCCGCGCACCAGGAAGCGCTGCATCGAGAAGAACACCGCCAGCGGCACCGCGATCGACACGAAGGCCGAGGCCGACAGGATCTCCCAATCCCCCCCGCGCGAACCCAGCAGGTTCACCAGGTTCCCCGTCAGCACCAGCTGGTCGTTGCCGGTGCCCAGGAAGACCAGCGCCACCAGAAGGTCGTTCCAGGTCCAGAGGAACTGGAAGATCGCGAAGGAGGCCAGCGCCGGGAACGACAGCGGCAGGATGATCTTGAGAAAGATCTGGAACTCGGTCGCGCCGTCGACGCGGGCGTTCTCGATGATGTCGCGCGGCAGGCCGACCATGTAGTTGCGCAAGAGATAGATCGCCAGCGGCAGCCCGAACCCGGTATGCGCCATCCAGATGCCCAGGTAACCCTTGCCGATGCCGATGGCGTTGTGCAGTTGCAAAAGCGGGATCAGCGCCAGTTGCAGCGGCACCACCAGCAACCCGACGATGGCCGCGATCAACAGCGCGCGGCCCGGGAAATCCATCCAGGCCAGCGCATAGGCCGCAAAGGCCGCGATCAGGATCGGGATGATGGTGGCCGGAATCGCCACCGTCAGCGTGTTCAGGAAGGCCTGGCCGATGGATTGGCCGGCCAGTGGGCTGAACAGCACCGTCTCATAGTTGTTCACTGTGAATTCGGGCGGCGTGGCGGCGGTGGTGAAGACGCGCGGCAGCCGCTTGTCGGCGGTCGAGGCCGGAGAGGTCAGCACGAAGCCGCCGTCCGCCGCGACCGTCAGCGCCATGCCGTCGGCCAGTTCGGCCGTGGCGCCGGGCGCGAATTCGGCCGGGCGGTTGACGTTGGTGCCCCAGGCCGAAACCGTGGTGCCGGGGCCGCCGAACAGGTTGCCCTCGATGACGAAGGCGCCGTCCTTCTGCACCTCCTCGCCCTCGATCCGGATCGGCGACAGCTGGCTTTCCTGCGTGGTCAGCGCCTTCCACCAGCCCGAGGTGGCGATCTGGTCGGTGGTGCGGAACGACGATACCAGAAGGCCCAGCGTGGGCAGCACCCACAAGAGAACCAGCGCCGCGGTGGCGATGTGGACGGCCCAGACCAGGCCCGATTTCTGTCCGACGATATTGTCCATGATCGGTTTCCCCCTGGCCTCAGCGCATTTCCTTGCGGGCGTTGTAGACGTTCCAGATCAGGATCGGCGTCACCAGCAGCATGATCACCATGGCCGCGGCCGACCCCACGCCCCAGTCGCCCGTGCCCGACCGGAACAGCTTGGCGAACATGTAGTTGGCCAGCACCTGCGTGTTCCATTCGCCGTTGGTCATCGCCAGCACGATGTCGAACACCTTCAGCACGGTGATGGTGATGGTGGTCCAGACCACGACGATGGTGCCCATGATCTGCGGCACCTTGATCTTGAAGAACACCTGGAACGGGTTGGCGCCGTCCAGGATCGCGGCCTCGATGGTTTCCTCGGGGATCGCGCGCAGGGCGGCCGACAGGATGACCATGGCAAAGCCGGCCTGGATCCAGATCAGCACCGCCATCAGGAAGAAGTTGTTCCAGAACGGCATCTGCAGCCATTGCTGCGGCTCGGTGCCGCCGAACCAGATGTAGACCGCGTTCAGGATGCCGATCTGTTCCTGGCCCTCGGGGCGGGCGTCATAGACCAGCTTCCAGATCACGCTGGCGCCGACGAAGGAAATCGCCATCGGCATGAAGATCAGCGATTTCGCGACGTTGCCCCACTTGATGCGGTCGGTCAGCTGGGCGGCCAGCAGGCCGAAGGCGGTGGCCAGCGCCGGCACCACGATCAGCCAGAGCATGTTGTTCTTCAGGCTTTCCCAGAACTTCGGCTCGCCCAGCATGGTACGGTAGTTGTCGATGCCCACGAAGGCATCGCCCGTCTTGTCGAAGAACGACAGCCACAGCGTGGCGAAGACCGGATAGGCCAGGTAGACCGACAGCGCGAGAAGCGCGGGCATCAGGAACAGCCAGGGCCGGATCTGGTTGGCGCGGTTGATGTTCACGCCGGCGTTCGGACCGCGCGCCGGGAACAGGACCTTGTCCAGCACCAGGTTCGAGGCGTAGAAATATCCGATACAGCCGCCCACCCCCAGAACGATGGTGATGACGGCCTGCAACGCAGGATGCATGGTCCCCTCCCCCCGAAGTCGATGGACACGCGCCGATGAAGCGCGGGCCCGGGATCGTCGTCCGGGCCCGCAAAACGCCCTGGTGGCTTACTTGGGCCAGCTGGCCTCGATGGCGTCGGCCACTTCTTGCACCGACTTGCCGCCGACATAATCGACCATGCCGGTCCAGAAGGTGCCCGCGCCCACCGCGCCCGGCATCAGGTCCGACCCGTCAAAGCGGAAGGTGGTGGCGTTCAGAAGGATGTCGCCCATCTTGCGGGCCACGTCGCTGCCGTAGGTGTCCGGGTTGGCCGATTTCAGCGGGGTCAGGAAGCCCGACTGGGCCATCCAGACCTCATGCGCGATCGGCGTCTTCAGCCATTCGACAAAGGCGCGCGCGGCCTCGGTGTCCTTGGTGATGAAGGCCAGCGTGCCGGCGCCCAGCACCGGCTTGCCCAGGTCCTTGCCCGCGTAGGCCGGCATGTAGAAGAAGTCGGCGTCCTGGCCCACCTTGGTGCCTTCGGGGAAGAACGACGGGATGAACGACGCCTGGTGGTGCATGTAGCACTGCGGCGGCGACGAGAAGAGGCCCTTGGGGCTGTCGCGGAAGTCGGTCGAGGCGACGGCCGCCGCGCCACCGGCAACGAAGGCATCGTTCTTGGCGAACCAGCCGAATTCCTCGATCGCGGCCACCACGGCCGGGTCGTTGAACGGAATGGCATGGGTGTACCACTGGTCATAGACCGAGGCCGGCTGGGTGCGCAGCATCATGTCCTCGATCCAGTCGGTCGCGGGCCAGCCGGTCGCGCCGCCCGATCCCAGGCCGATGCACCAAGGCGTGCCGCCATCAGCGACGATCTGCTCGGTCAGCTTCTTCAGGTCTTCCAGGGTCTCGGGCACGGCATAGCCCGCATCCTCGAAGTTCTCGGGGACGTACCAGACCAGCGATTTCACGTCGATCTTGTAGGGGAAGGCGTAGAGGGCCGGGGTGCCGTCCTTGCCCGGATAGGTGCCAAGGCCGACCCAGCTTTCGCCGGCGGCGTAGTTCTCGGCCAGCCATTTCTGGGTGTCCTCGCCCAGGGGGGCGATCAGGCCCTGCTTGGCCAGGTCGGCGATCAGGCCGGGCTGCGGCAGAACGGCGATGTCGGGCGGGCTGCCGGCCTGGGTGTCGATGACGATCTGCTGTTCGTAGTTTTCCGAGGACGAATAGTTCACCGTCACTCCCGAGGCGGCGGTGAAATAGGCCAGCATGGATTCGACCAGAACCTGATCCTCGCCGCGCCAGGGGCCAAAGATCGTCAGCGTCTGGCCGTCCAGGTTGGTCGCCTCGTCATAGGCCTTGTAGCTGTCCCAGTTGAAGGCGCCCTCGCCCACCGGGAACTTCAGGTCCTGCGCAAAGGCCCCGCCGGCCGCAAGCGCCATGACCGCCACGCTGGCGGCAAATCTGGTGTTCATGTCGTCCTCCCGATCTGCCGCCCGTCCCTTGCGGGCGGCCTGTTCCGTCCATGTCGTCCGATTGGCGCCGCGGGCAAGGCCGCAGAATCAATTCAAACCGCTTTGGATGCCGCACAGTTGCCGATCCGCCCCCTCAAGTCAAACCCAAAGCGCTTTTGCAGCCGCAGAAACGGGCCTTGCCGGCAGGGATTCGGGCCGATTCCGGGACTTTCCCTTTGGCTTTGACTCTGGCATGTCAGCGGATAAAGTCCACCCGATTGAAACCGGTTTGAGCGCGCAGGATGAACCTCAAGGAACTCGCCACGAAGCTGGGCCTGTCGCCCACGACGGTGAGCCGCGCGCTGAACGGCTACCCCGAGGTGAACGAGACCACCCGCGAGCGCGTGATGGCCGCGGCCAAGCGGCACAACTACCGCCCGAACACCCGCGCGATCCGTCTGGCCACGGGCCGCGCGATGGCGGTGGGCCATGTCATCCCGATCGCCAACCGGCACGAGATCGTCAACCCGATCTTCGCCGACTTCATCGCCGGCGCGGGCGAGACCTACAGCCGCAACGACTATGACATGCTCCTCTCGGTGGTCCCCGATTCTGACGAAGAGGCGACCTATCGGGCGCTGCGATCCAAGGGCAACGTCGATGGCGTCATCCTGCATGCCCCGCAGATGAACGACCCCCGCATTCCGCTGTTGCGCGAGATCGGCCTGCCCTTCGTGGTCCACGGCCGCTCGACCGGCACCGAAGAGCCCTACCCTTGGGTCGACGTCAACAACCGCCGCGCCTTTCAGCGCGCGAGCGAATTCCTGCTGGACCTGGGCCACCGCCGCATCGCGCTGGTGAACGGGCTTGAGTTCATGGATTTCGCCGTGCGCCGCCGAACCGGATACCTGGACGCGCTGGCCGCCCGCGGCCTTGCGCCCGACCCCGCGCTGATGACATCCGCCGAGATGACCGAAGTTTCCGGCCACCGCGCCGCCAGCCGGATGCTGGCGCTGGACGATCCTCCGACGGCCTTTCTGGCGGCCTCGATGATCTCGGGGATGGGTGTGCGCCGCGCGATCGAGGAACGCGGCATGACCATCGGCCGCGACGTCAGCGTGATCATCCATGACGACGACCTGAGCTACATGCAGAACGGCGAGGACGTGCCGATCTTCACCGCCACCCGCTCTTCGGTGCGCGAGGCCGGCCGGATCGCCGCCGAGATGCTCTTGGACCTGATCGCCCATCCCGGCACCGAGGTGCCGCAACGCCTGCTGGAAGCCGACCTGATCATCGGCCAGTCGACCGGCCCCGCCCCGCGCTGAAAGGCCCTTCCCATGCTGCCAGCCCGTGCTCAGTTTCCCGAAGGATTCCTGTTCGGCGCCGCCGCCGCCGCCCATCAGATCGAGGGCAGCGGCTTTGGCGGCTGCGGGTCCAGCCACTGGGACAGCTTTGCCGCCACCCCCGGCAACGTGACGCGCGGCGAAGGCGCCGGCGTGGCCTGCGACCACTACCACCACTGGCCCGCCGACCTGGACCTTCTGCGCGGCGCCAACCTGGATGCCTACCGCTTTTCCACCTCATGGGCGCGGGTGATGCCGGATGGCGTGACGGTGAACCCCGAGGGGCTGGATTTCTATGACCGGCTGGTCGACGGCATGCTGGACCGCGGGCTGCGCCCGTTCCTGACGCTTTATCACTGGGACCTGCCCTCGGCGCTGGCCGATCTGGGCGGCTGGACCAACCGCGACACCACCGCGCGGTTCGCCGATTACGCCGAGGTCGTCGCCCGACGCCTCGGCGACCGCGTCGCCACGATCGCCACGATCAACGAACCCTGGTGCGTGGCCTGGCTGTCGCATTTCCTGGGCGTCCATGCGCCCGGCCTGCGCGACATCCGCGCCGCCGCCCGCGCCATGCACCATATCCTTCTGGCGCATGGCCGCGCCGTGGAACGGCTGCGCGGCATCGGCATCGCCGCCCCCCTGGGCATCGTGCTGAACTTCGACCACGCCACCCCGGCCAGCGAAAGCCCCGAGGACCGCGCCGCCGCCGCACGGCAGGACGCGATCTTCAACCGCTGGTTCATCGAGGGCATCACCCGCCAGGCCTACCCGGCCGAGGCGATGGAGGGGCTGGCGCCGCACCTGCCCGCCGGCTGGCAAGAGGACATGGCCCTGATCGGGCAGCCGCTGGACTGGCTGGGCGTCAACTACTACACCCGCCACCTCCACGCCGCCGACCCCGGCGCCCCCTGGCCCGCCACCCGCGACGTGCCCGGCCCCCTGCCCAAAACCCAGATGGGGTGGGAGGTCTATCCGCAAGGCCTGCATGGCTTTCTGACCCGACTGGCGCGCGACCATGTCGGCGACCTGCCGCTTTATGTCACCGAGAACGGCATGGCCAATGCCGATCAGGTCGACACCCCCGACGCGGCGCGGGAATCCTATCTGGCCACCCATCTGCAAGCCACCCGCCAGGCCATTGCCGACGGGGCCAACGTCCGGGGCTATTTCTACTGGTCGCTGCTGGACAACTACGAATGGGCCGAGGGCTATGAAAAGCGCTTTGGCCTGGTTCATGTCGACTACCGAACCTTGAAGCGCACGCCGAAATCCTCGTATCACGCGCTGGCGCGGGCGCTGGCCCGCAACGCCTGAGGGGGCCCCCATGACGCTTGCGATCCTGGCCGATATCGGCGGCACCAACACCCGGGTCGCGCTGGCCGATGGGGCGGTCGTGCGCAGCCAGTCGATCCGCCGCTTTCCCAATGCCGACTACAAGGCCCGCGGCCAGGACATCGCGCAGATCCTGGCCGAATACCTGCACGATGCCGGGGTGCGCGTGGATGGCGTCTGCGTCGCCGCCGCCGGGCCGGTGCAGGACGGCGTCGCCAGCATGACCAACCTGGACTGGACGATGGACGCGGCCAAGCTGACCGCCGCCACCGGCGCGCGTCGGGTCGCCATCCTGAACGACCTGCAGGCGCAGGGCCATGCGCTTGGCCATATCGCGCCCGACCGGCTGCGCAGCGTCGTCGACGGCCCGGCCAAGCCCGGCGCGCCGATGCTGGTGGTGGGGCTGGGCACCGGCGTCAATGCCGCCCCCGTCCACGGCACCGGCGCGGCCCGCGTCGTCCCGCCCTCGGAATGCGGCCATGTCAACATGCCGGTCCGGTCCGAAGAGGACCTGCGCCTGATGCGGTTCATCGAGCGGCTTCTGGCCAGCCGCGGCGAAGTCGCGCATTGCGGGGTCGAAGAGGTACTGTCGGGCCGCGGCCTGGCCAACCTGGCCGCCTTTGCCGCGGCCGAGGCCGGGATGCAGACCCACGCCGCCTCGGCCGAGGTGCTGGCCGCGCTGGAGCGGGGCGAGGCGCAGGCCGTCCACGCTGCCCGCGCCTATGTCCGCATCCTGGCGCAGACGCTGGCCGACCTGGCGCTGATCCACCTGCCCTGGGGCGGCATCTTCCTGATCGGCGGCATGTCGCGTGCGATGACACCGCATTTCGCGCCCTTCGGCCTGACCGGAACGTTCCGCGAGGCCCGCCGCGTCGACCTGCTGCAAAAGGATTTCTCGGTGACGGTGGTCGAAGACGACTATGCCGCCCTGACCGGCTGCGCGGCTTGGCTGGATTCGCAGAAGTAACAGCAGGTCAAAGGCTTGCCGGTCAAAGCTAAAGCGGCAGCCGATCCTTCAGGAATTGCAGCGTGACGCCCAGGCCATCGGGGGCGATGCCATGCGCGGTGCCCTCCATCACATGGCCATAGACCTGGAACCCCGCCTGCACCAGGCTTTGGCCGGCGAACTCCATGTTGCCGAAAGGCACGACGCCGTCCTGGTCGCCATGCACCAGCAGCACCGGCGGGCGCACCACGACCTCGTCCTGCAACCGCTCGGGCGCCAGCAGACGGCCCGAGATCGCCACCACCCCCGCCACCGCCTGCGCCCGGCGCGGCGCCACATGCATCGCCATCATCGCGCCCTGGCTGAAGCCGACCAGAGCCAGCGCCTCCGGCGCCAGCCCCTCGTCGGCCAACGCCTGATCGAGGAAGCCGTTCAGATCCTCGGCTGCCCGCGCCAGCCCCTCGGCCGCCGCCGCTTCGGACGATCCGTCCAGCCATGGGATCGGAAACCACTGCCGGCCAAAGGGATTGCCCACGCAGGGCTCGGGCGCGTCGGGGCCCAGGAAGGCCACGCCCGGCAGGTGCTGCCCCAGCACGTCGCCCAGGCCCAGCAGGTCGGACCCGTCCGCTCCGTAGCCATGCAGGAACACCACCAGCGCCCGCGCCTGGCCTTGTGCAGCGCCCCTGCGGCCCGTTGTCAGCTGTCTCATCCGCGCATTCCTTCCCTGCCCTTCGCCGCCCGGTAGTAGACCCAGAGCGCCCGCGCCGCAACGGCCCGCCAGGGCGCCCAATCCTCGGCCAGCGCGCGCAGGGCGCGCTCG
Organism: Fuscovulum sp.; assembly: GCA_018058035.1. Classification (GTDB taxonomy): domain Bacteria; phylum Pseudomonadota; class Alphaproteobacteria; order Rhodobacterales; family Rhodobacteraceae; genus Pseudogemmobacter. The sequence goes on along the minus strand of JAGPCN010000025.1, from coordinate 3,580 downwards.
CCGGGCCGCGCCTCAAGCCCCAAGAGCAGCCGCGCCGCCTCTTGCAGGGCCAGGTCGCCCGGCGCAAAGACATCGGCCCGACCCAGCGAGAACATCGCATAGATCTCGGCCGTCCAGCGCCCGATGCCGGGCAGCGCCACCAGCCGGGCCACCACCTCTTCATCCGGCAGGTCGCGCAAGCCATCATAGTCCAGCCGCGCCCGCGCCAAAGCCGAAGCATAGCGCGCCTTCTGCCGGCTCAGGCCCGCCGCGCGCAATTCATCGTCCGGGGCCGCGGCCACCGAGGCCTCGTCCCACAGCCCCGCGCTCTGCATCCGCCCCCGGATCGCCGCCGCCGAGGCGACCGAGACCTGCTGGCCGATGATCGCATCCAGAAGCGCGCCAAAGCCTTCGGGCCAGCGCCGCAGCGGCAAGGGGCCAAGCGTCAGCGCGGGCTGCAGGCGCGGGTCGCGCGCGGCCAGCCAGGCGGCCCCTTCGGCCAGGTCGTCCGGCCCCGTGATGATGCGGCCGACCATGGCGCAGCCCCCCTTGCGGAGGACGGCGGAACCCCCTACCCCTGTGACCCATGTCAGACGCCCTCGCCAAACGCAATGTCGCCGTCCTGGTTGCCGCTCAGGCCGTGCTGGGGGCGCAGATGCCCATGATCTTCACCGTCGCGGGGCTGGCCGGGTCCAGCCTGGCGCCGAATGCCTGTTGGGCGACGCTGCCGATCAGCTGCGCGGTGATCGGCTCGATGCTGACCGCGACGCCGATCTCGGCCTTCATGCAGCGCTATGGCCGGGCCGCGGGCTTTGCCGTCGGCGCGCTTGGCGGGGCGATCGGCGGCGGGCTGGGGGCCTATGCCCTGCATGTGAACAGCTTCCTGCTGTTCTGCATCGCCTCGCTCTTCACCGGCATCTACATGAGCGCGCAGGGCTTTTACCGCTTTGCCGCCGCCGATACCGCCAGCGACGCCTTCCGCCCCAAGGCGATCAGCCTGGTGATGGCGGGGGGCCTGTTGTCCGCCGTGTTGGGGCCGCAACTGGTGAAGCTGACCTCGATGGCGATGGTGGTGCCGTTCCTGGGCACCTACCTTGCGGTGATCGTGCTGAACCTGGTGGGGGTGGGCTTGTTCCTGCTGTTGCGCATTCCCCGGCCCCGTCCGGCCGTGGCGGGCGCGCCGGTGGGCCGCAGCCGTGGGGAGCTGGTGCGCACCCCGGCCATCGCGGTGGCAATGATCTGCGCCACCGTCTCTTACGCCCTGATGAACCTGGTGATGACGTCCTCGCCGCTGGCGGTGGTGGGCTGCGGCTTTCACACCTCGGACGCGGCCGACGTGGTCACGGCGCATGTGCTGGCGATGTATGCGCCCAGCTTCGTCACCGGCCACATCATCGCCCGCTTCGGCGTGGAGCGGGTGATCGCGCTTGGCCTGGTGATCCTGGCCGCCGCCGGGGCCGTCGCCATGGCGGGGGTCGAACTGGAGAACTTCTTCATCGCGCTGGTCCTTCTGGGCATCGGCTGGAACTTCGGCTTCGTCGGCGCGACGACCATGCTGACCAATGCGCAGCGCCCCGAGGAACGCGGCCGCCTGCAGGGCCTGAACGACCTGGTGGTGTTCGGCGGCGTCACGCTGGCCTCGTTCTCGTCGGGCGGGCTGATGAACTGCTCGGGCGGGTCGGTGCAGGCGGGCTGGCAGGCGGTCAACCTGGCGATGCTGCCGTTCCTGATCCTGGCGGGGGGCGCGCTGATCTGGCTGTGGTTGAAACCGCGCGAGTTTCGCAGCTGAAGCGCCCGAATTTTCGACGAAAATTCGTTACCAGCGCCCTGTCGTCACTTGCCAGAGCAAGCGGCCCCGCAGGCTGAACTCGGACAGTGCGGGGTGGGTCTCGCCCGCCGCCATCCGGCGCAGCAAGGGCGCGGTTTGCCAGCCCGACAACAGGGCCGGGGCGACGGCTTTCGGCAGGCTCCGCCGCGCGGCGCGCGCCCTTGCCAGCCAGTCAAGGCCAAGCCGGGCCAGGCTTGCCGTGTCGGTCCCGGCGGGAATGGGGTGGCGGCCGCGCGCCTGCAACTCTGGCACGGCGCGCAGGAACCCCGCCATTGCCGTTGCCCGGCCATAGTGGCGCGCTGCCGGCTCGGCGCTGTCCGGGGCGCCGAGTGCAAGTGCGGCCAGCCACATCAGCCCGCCGCCGGTATCCTCCAGATAGCCTTCCAGCCCGGCCGCATCGTCAAAGGGCTCGCGCCAGCAATCCCACCGACGCGCCGCCACCAGCCGGTCCAGCACCCCGACCGGCAGCCCGGCGTCGCGGATCAGCGCGTGCAGCGGGCCGGCCACCTCATGCGCCCGAGGCGCCGGCTCGGCCAGCGTGTCGCGCCACCATTGCAGCCGCATTTCGGCCACCAAAGGCTCTTGCGCCAACCAGGGCGCGCGCGCCACCTCAAGGTTGAAGGCGTAAAGCGGCAAAAGCTGCCCGCGCGCCCAGGCGGGCGCCGCCATCACGGCGCGGAAGCGGTCGGGGTCGCCCCGCTGGACTAGGCTGGCACAGGCGTCAAGGCTCATGCCCCGCCAGATAGCGCAGCGCGGGCGGCGGGGAAAGCCGCCTCAGCGCCCGGCGATGACGTCGCGGAGGCGGCGCTGGAACGCCTGCACCTCCGGGTCGGGGCATTGGGCCGAGACCCCGGCAAAGCCGCCGATCGGCGGCTCGGCCCGCACGGCATCGCTGCCATAATCCGGGCAGGCGCCGTCCGATGGCTGCTGGCGGCCGGCCACCCCCGGCCCTTCGGCCAGAAAGACCGCGCGCACCGCGTCGAATACCCCGGGGCGCCCCTGGCTGGTGCGGTCGGTGGACTCCTTGCCGAAGGGGCCGGAGCGCTGCACCTCGATCCGGTCGTCGGGATAGACGCGGATCAGATCGCTGCCCGAAAAAGCGCCGCCGCTGGAGACCTCGATGAAGGACAGGGCCGCGCCCGGCGGCCCCACCGGAACGCAGGCCGCCAGAAGCGCCAGCGCAGCCATGATGCGGACCCTTGCCATCGCCGCCCCCTTTGCGGGCAAGGATGCCGCAGCCCGACCCGCCGGGCAAGGTGCTAGGCGCCCGCCGGCGCGGTGTCGCGGATCAGCTTCCACTGGATCGCGTCCAGAAGCGCCTCGAAGCTGGCGTCGACGATGTTGGGGCTGACACCAACGGTCGACCAGCGGCGGCCCTGGCCGTCCTCGCTGTCGATGATGACGCGGGTCACCGCCTCGGTGCCGCCATTGGTGATGCGGACCTTGAAGTCGACCAGCTTCATGTCGTCGATGCAGGCCTGCCAGGGGCCAAGGTCCTTGGCCAGCGCCTTGGCCAGCGCGTTGACCGGGCCGCGGTCCTGGCCGGTTTCGTCCATGCTGTCGCTGACCGACATCATCTTGCGGCCGCCGATCTTGACCACCACCACCGCCTCGGACAGGCTGATCATCCGGTCGTAGCGGTTCTTGCGGCGCTCGACCGTGACGCGATATCGCTTGACCTCGAAGAAGTCGGGGCAGAGGCCCAGTTCGCGCCGCGCCACCAGTTCAAAGCTGGCCTGCGCGCCGTCATAGGCATAGCCCTGGTCCTCGCGG